>JBEPYC010000239.1:0-6698 GCA_041641555.1 Chitinivibrionales bacterium
CACTTGACCGTGGTTTGAAGTGAAGTGTCACCGACAAGATTCATGCGGATGCCCAGTTTTCGGGCAATCTCGAGCACCTGGTCACGACCACCGTCTTTTCCACTCAAACCGATGAGCCTCCCCTTGGCTCCCAGGTGCACTATGTTGTTGGCCACATTTGCCGCACCACCCAGCCCGCTGGATTCTTTCACGATACGTACCACCGGCACGGGTGCTTCGGGGGAAATCCGGCTTACTTCACCGAATGCGTACCGATCGAGCATGATATCACCGACAACCAGAACCGCGGCCGATTTGAAAGAAAGGTTGGGCATGATTAATAGGCTCCAGACTGAAATGCGCTACCGGAAGACAGACTATTCTTCACCCCGGTTTGAGCTCATGGAAAATGGTGCTCAACATGAGTGTTCTAAAAAGGGACGCTCGTAGAAAAATACACGCTGGGACCCCTTGGGCGAGCCGGGTGGCACGGCTTTTTCACCGGCAGTTACGTAGCCCTCAGATATGAAAAAGGGACCACTGTTACCGGTCCCATTGTTTCTCCCAAGATTTTCGGCGGGATGTACTGAATCAGGCCATAACTTCTTTAAGGTCATAGAAGGTTCCACCCGTAGTCAGGAAGTTACGGATTTTCTTCTTCCCACCATCGACGAACGGCTCGTGCTTGACTGCCAGGACCACGGCATCGTACTGCCCTTCTTTGGGTCTCTTGATCAGCTTCACGCCATATTCTTCTTCCACCTCTTCGGGGTAGGCAACCGGATCCCAGACATCGACCTTGACTCCAAAATCCATCAGCTCATTGATAATATCGATTACCCGCGAGTTTCGGATATCCGGGACATTCTCCTTGAATGTAATCCCCAGGATAAGCACGCGCGATGTCTTCACGGTCTTTTTCTTGTGTATCATGCTCTTGATCAACTCACGGGCAAAGTATCGGCCCATGGCATCGTTGATCCGACGTCCTGCGATAATCAGCTGCGGATGATGCCCGAGTTCTTCGGCTTTGTAAGCAAGATAATAAGGATCGACCCCGATACAATGACCGCCGACCAGTCCCGGCTCAAAGGGCAGAAAGTTCCATTTGGTTCCTGCTGCAGCCAAAACCTCCTTTGTAGAGATTCCGACCTTATCGAAAATGATCTTCAGCTCGTTCATCAGGGCGATGTTGACATCACGCTGGGTATTCTCGATAACCTTGGCAGCTTCGGCAACTTTGATGGAGCTTGCCTTGTGAACACCCGCCGTTACCGCAGCAGAGTAAACCTCCGCAACCGTGTCGAGTGTCTCTTTGGTGTCACCGGAAACGACTTTGGTGATCGTGCAGAACGTATGTACCTTATCACCCGGATTAATTCGTTCCGGTGAATACCCGACATGAAACCCTTCTTTCCATTTCATACCGGAGGTACGCTCCAGAATAGGAACGCAAATATCTTCGGTTACTCCCGGATACACGGTCGACTCATACACAACGATGGCGCCTTTTTTCAGGTTGTTGCCAACCGTCTCCGATGCACCTATAACCGGAGAAAGGTCCGGATTGTGGTGATCATCGATCGGGGTGGGAACCGCCACAATAACAAAATCGGCTTTCTTGATAATCGAGGGATCGGAAGAGAAGGAAAGGGCACTTTTTTCCAGGTCTTCTGAATCCACTTCGCCGTTCGGGTCGACTCCGTCCTTGAGCGTCCGCACCCGTTTTTCGTTTATGTCAAAGCCGATTATAGGAAAGTGCTTAGCCAGCTCAACGGCTAAAGGAAGACCGACATAGCCCAGTCCAACAACCGCAATCGTGCGTTTTTCCATAGGTTATCTCCTCGACAGAGTCAAAGACTTGTTTCTTCAGAAGCAAAGTAAAATAAACTGCGCGGAAGCCAGGCGCTATCGTGACAACCCACAGGTTATCACGATGTTACACAAACGACAGTCCCGAACCCGATCTCCCGTTTCAGCAGACCGGAACTCTCTCATGCGATGGTTTTGTCTTTCGTGCAGACGGAATCCGCTAATTCGCCCGAGATCACTCGCAAATACTACTCCAAACTGCCGTGATTCTTCAGATCACAGTATTCTTCGCGGCGAAAGTTGCAACTCTGCAGTATATTATCCGGGTACCAGGCTATTCAACATGATTCAGGACGCTATGAAAAACCAGGCCGTAACAACCGTAGTTTTCGATTTTGATGGAACCATTGCAGATTCGCTGGTATCCCTTGTCGGCATATACAATACCGTGCTTGCCCCTCTTTTTGACACCAGGCCCGTCGACCCTTCACAACAGGAGCGTCTTCGGTCACGCCACCCGCGGGAATTGATGCGCGAATTCGGGGTAACCTGGAGGAAATTACCACGGATGGTGGTTCGAGCCAGGAAAGAGTTGAATCGGCGTATCCCAAAACTTTCTACACAGGACGGTATCGGCGAAGTTCTTCATGAGCTCAAGGAGCGCGATTTTACGCTCGGGATTCTCAGTTCAAACTCCACCAAAAACGTGAATCTGTTTATCGAAACACACCAGATGGAAAGTCTATTCGATTTCATCTATACCGGGAAGCATCTGCTCGGGAAACACCGCATCATCCGAAGCATGCTCCGGCATCATCATCTCCATGCTCCCAATGTGCTCTATGTGGGCGATGAAGTCCGGGATATCGAGGCCGGCCGAAAGATCGGGGTCAAAACAGCCGGGGTCACCTGGGGCTTCAACAGCAAGGATGCTCTGCAGAAGGCGGCACCCGACTTCCTTATCGAGCGCCCCCGACAGCTTGCCGAAATGCTGTAACAGCTCAGCTCTTCCATCTGCATCTCGTCTTGCTCGACCATCAAAAGGCTACAGACCCGGATCTGTTTCCCATCCAGGGCCTCGGATGGTACGGTGATTGCACTTTGTATATGTGGACACCGCACTACAAAGGAGCGCGCCATGCATTCACTGACTATTTCCGAAACCGAGCAGGACTATCTTCGAGAACTACTGGGTAATACCCTTTCTGATCTACGTGCCGAGATCGCTCATACCGACAGTCCGTTCTACAAGGATGAACTTCGGGAGAAGAAAAAAGTTATTTCGGGACTTATAGAAAAGCTTGAACACGAAACCGCGGAGGCGCGATAAAGTAACAAGCTACCAAAGGGCACCTTTGTAACAAGCTTCTGGTATGCATTTTGACCTGCAGGAGTGCATCTCTGTTTACAAATCATCCGGGAGCTGACTATGAGCGAAGCACATCATAAGGATCGCGGCTTCCCCCACAACCAGCAAGCATCACGCGAGAAATGCATCTGGTTTCCAGGCGGACAACCCGGATTACCGGAGCGCGGGAAAGCGAGTGTGGCCGCTATTTATTCCTTGCAGTTTCCCCATAAACCTCTGTCGTATACGAAATAAGCGTAGACACGGCTAATCACAAGCTCTACAATACTCACAGATACCATAACTGGCAAAAACCCAGGCACGTCACCATCCGGAAGTACTGGATTGGAGCATATAATGAACACTTCCGCCAGAATTTTTGTAGCCGGCCACCGGGGGCTGGTGGGTTCGGCACTCGTCCGGCAACTGAGAAGAAATGGCTACACCACCCTGATTACGGCCACTCGCTCGGAGCTTGAACTGACCGATCAGGCAGCGGTCCGTAATTTTTTCAAAGAGATGAAACCCGAATACGTCTTTCTTGCCGCGGCAAAGGTCGGCGGCATTCACGCCAATAGTACCTATCCCGCGGAATTCGCTTACAGCAACATGCAGATCCAAAACAACATTGTGCATTCTTCGTACGAGACCGCAGTCACGAAGCTCTGCTTTCTGGGTAGCTCCTGCATCTACCCGAAAATGGCTCCCCAACCGATGAAAGAAGAGTACCTGATGACCGCCCCGCTGGAGCCAACTAACGCCCCGTACGCACTGGCAAAAATCGCCGGCATTACTATGTGCCAGAGCTACAATCGGCAGTATGGCACCAACTACATAAGCGTGATGCCGACAAATCTCTATGGTCCCAATGATAATTACCATCCGGAAAACAGCCACGTGCTCCCCGGACTTATCAGACGGTTTCACGAAGCAAAGGAGGCGGGAGCTCCAGAGGTCACCATCTGGGGCACGGGAACTCCGAAACGCGAGTTTCTCTACTCCGATGATCTCGCCGATGCCTGCATTTTTCTGATGAAGAACTACAACGATGGAGCGATTGTCAACATTGGCTCAGGAGTGGAAGTCACCATTCGCGAGTTGGCCGAAACCATCCAAAATGTCGTTGCATTCAAAGGTGACCTTCAGTTCGACACCACCAAACCCGACGGCACTCCAAGGAAGCTGGTCGATACCACAAAGATAAACGCCCTCGGATGGCAGCCGAAGGTGGGTCTCGAAGAAGGTATCAGGATGGCCTACGAGGATTTTCTGGCCGAAGGAACTGAGGTAAGGGTTTAGAACCCGTACGAAAAGGGTTCGGAATAGCCGGTCTCCGGGTTTGTGGCAATGCCGGGTGTGGTATCAGGGCATGCTCAAGCAGGCAGGCCGAATCAGGCTCTCGTGTCTGGTTTCTTAGGAAACCGTCACCTGCAGACCCACCTTGTTCAGCGAGAAATCAACGATTCGTGCGCGGGGGTTTTCAAGCGAATGCAGTTTTTCCCGCAATTGATCGGCCTGGCCCGGTCCTTCGGACAAGAACAAAGCGTATCCCCCGCCACCTGCGCCAAGCAGTTTCATCCCTTTGTACAATCCCCGTGTTTTTTCCAGAAGGTTCTCGACTTCCCGATTTGTGGTACCAGGATGTATCCGTTTATTGGCTTCCCAGGATAAACCGATAACGCCGGCCAATGAAGCAGTATTCCGAAGCGCGATTGCCCGTCGTGCCATGAGCGACAAATCACGAATATGGTTCAGAGTAAAGAAATACGATGGACTGCGGGTGTTTACCTGAGAAACCACATCTTGAAGAATATTCTTTGCCAGTCGAGTGACACCAGTGTAATACAGAGTGAAGCACGATTTGCTCTCCGGGTGTTCAAACAACCACGGATCCAACTGATGGACTACCGGGTCCGGGCGAAGCCCCGGTTTGCTTTCGAGATATTTCACTCCTCCCTCAATACCCCCGATCTGATCCTGCCACCCTCCGCAGGTGGTTAGCATTAGTTCCATCTGGAGCACCTGGCGGAACAGATTTGACTTTGAAGCAGGTACCCCGAAAAATCGTTCCAGTGCTGCGAGAATTGTCCCGCCCAGGATGGATGATGTACCCAGCCCCGAACCTTTCGGGACCGCGCAAAGCAGCGTTATTTCTATCCCACCGCCGATGCTTTGGAGGTACTCCGACAAGCTTTTTGTACCACATCGCGCGGGGGTAAATCCAAGCAGCGACAGTGCACCTTTCGGAAGGCCAAACGGTGTATGCGGGTTGCGGTAATCCGAGAGCGCTTGAAACTCGGTCACCGTCTCGGTCACTCCCAGATCAATCGAATGGAACCTGATATGCTTCTCAGCCGTTCGCCGGCAAAACACCTGAATAGGTGGCTGACCATTGAGATCAACCGCGACATTGGTCACCTGACCGCCCAGCATAAGCGTGTATGGGGGCGTATCGGACCAGCCGCCTCCAAGGTCCAGTCGAACCGACGACCGTGCCCATACGATCTGGTCTTCCTTTACAGCTACACTCAGAGGTTCGCGACTGATTTGTTCGCCGACATAATCGGCATCGAAGGTAACCATTGGCGGGACATTGTCGCCGGACTTTTCCACATTCTCCAGCAGGGTGGTGCGGTAGGCGGAAAGCAGGGGGTCATCGGTCTTCCGGCTCAGGTCTGCAAGTAATCGTTGAAGGGCTTTTTCCGCGGCAATGTGCCTGAAATCATCCAGAGACAGAAGCCTCCACCCGATCCCCTCAGACAGCCTCTGCTGGAGTAAACGAGTACGAATCGCAACACGGCGGCCTTCGCGCGAAACCGCATCGTCGAGCCGGTTCAACTCCGCAATGGAATATCTTCGGGCATTTTTGAATGTCTCGGCCCATTCCGGGTCGAACGGTGGCTGCCAATACCCGGCGAGAAACCCCGGCTGGGCATTCTCGACAAACAGTTTTGCTGTAAGAAGGTCATAGGGGCTTCCGGGTTCCCAGAGATCGGTAAGATCGAGCCCGTGCACTTTCAACCATTCCGGAATTGGTCTGCCGCAGAAGATCACTTTTGAGGGATCCTTCTGAGGCCGAAAGACATCGTTTGACGCATATACCAGCCGTACGGTCTTCTTTTCGATCCGCCGTTCATCGATACACGTTCCTTGCGGCACGACAATATCGGTGGAAAAATCGCTCAATCCAACAAAGGTGTTTTCGCCCAGTGCCTGAGAAATCGTGCACCGACGCGAAGACTCTACCAGTAGCGTTCGACGACGTCCGGCGGGGACATTGAATCCTTCACTGTTATAGAGGATCAGCTCAGGTGTACAGACCGGTTCGAGCTCCTCGTTTTCCTGTGCGTAGAACGGCTGGAGGCTTTTATTCTGAAGCTCCAGACACGACCGGGAAAAATCAGTCAGCGATCCAAAATGGAGAAAGGAAGTGGACCGTGTCAATGCACCTCGTATTGTGTAGGAGCTGAATCGTTCGTACACTCGTCTTTGGATTTCAGTTCCGACTTTGCTTCTCGGACCTATTCGATCCGCAAACTTTTCAGGTGTGAGCAGCGGA
>JBEPYC010000240.1:0-6665 GCA_041641555.1 Chitinivibrionales bacterium
GTCAAAACTGTGCGGCGCCGCACCTTTCCGGCATCGTGGAGAATCGTTTCCAGCAGTGCCCCTGAGTCCACCGAAAAACCTATATTCCTGTTTCTCTGGCATCGCTCTCTAAGGAATACCGAAATGAACAAATCGTCACCTTTTTTTATTGCCGGCCCCTGTGTGATCGAATCCGAAGAGATTTGTCTGAGGGTAGCTCATCGACTGGCCGAGCTGGCCGAGGAACATTCGGTCGATATCATTTTCAAAGCATCGTACGATAAGGCCAACCGGACATCCTCTGAATCGTTTCGTGGGCCGGGGCGGGAAAAAGGTCTTACTGTTCTCTCGAAAGTAAAACGCGAGGCCGGGCTCAAAATTCTTACGGATATTCATGAAACCGAAGAAGTCGAAGAAGTCGCGCAGGTGGCCGACATCCTTCAGATTCCCGCGTTTCTATGCCGCCAGACCAGCCTTCTTGCCGCCGCCGGTGCATCGGGGAGGATTGTCAATGTCAAGAAAGGGCAGTTCATGGCTCCTCTCGATATGCGTCATGCGATCGAGAAGGTTGGCGGGGCGAGCTGGATCACCGAGCGAGGTACCTTCTTCGGGTACAACCGGCTGGTCGTCGATTATGCCGGGATCCTCGCGCTCAAAGATCTTGGTGTGCCGGTCGTTTTCGATGCCACTCACAGCGTGCAGCTCCCCGGCGGCGGTCAGGGAAAATCATCGGGGAATCGTGATCTGGCGGTGCCGCTGGCACGGGCTGCTGTTTCCGTTGGAGTCGACGGACTTTTCTTCGAGGTACACCCTGCACCTGATCAGGCGCTCTGCGATGCCGATAATAGCCTTGCACTCGATGTTTTTGCAGAGGAACTCCCACGGTTCCTGCAATTGCATTCACTCACCCGCACCTGGAAGTGATTGTCTATGAATACCACCACAAAAAATTATGCATTTACCGAATATGGGAGACTCAGTGGGTTGCCCTCGCCAGTCGCTCGAATGATGACTGCATTTGCAGGGGATTTCCGCGATGGTGTGGATGCCAATCTGGGTGTAGGATATGTAAACGAAGATACGTTGCCGCGGGAGGGTATCCGGAAAGCCTTCTGCGAAGTCCTCACCAGGCCTGAGCAATACCGGCTGGCACTGAACTATGGTGGTCCACACGGCTCACCGAATCTGATTCGCGCGGTGAAAGACTTTCATCTCAAATCGGGGCAGGGCAGATTCAAGAAAAAGGTGCTCGACAAGAGTGTCGTAGCGGTCGGTGCAAGCGGAGCGACCAGTATTCTCGAAGGCCTGGCACAGATTCTCAAACCCGGTATCGTGATCACCGCTGATCCCCAGTACTACATATATACCAACTATCTCAAACGGCAGGGGTTCGAAGTTCTTGCGGTGCCCGAAGATGACGAAGGGATTTCCATTGATGCGGTGAAAAAAGTAATGAAGTCCCGGAAGATTGCGGCAAAGAAGGTAAGTTTTGTGTACGTGGTGACCGTGAATAATCCGAGTTGCACCATTCTTTCAAACCATCGTCGCCGCGAGGTGGTGGAGTTTACCGCGCAGTTGTCTCGAACTGCTGGGCGGACAATTCCGGTCTTTTTCGACAAAGCCTACGAAGCACTGGTGCATGACAGAAATGTCGAACCTTTGGAGTCTGCGCTCAACTACGACCCGATTGGAATTGCCTATGACCTGGATACATTGTCTAAAATCCTTGCCCCCGCACTTCGCGTAGGCTACATGATCGGTCCGGATGGACCTCTGACCCGGGCGATTATTCAGAAAATAAGCGACACCGGGTTCAGCGCACCGCTTCTGAATCAGGAAGCAGCGGGGTACTTGCTCGACCATGCGATCACGAAACAAATTCGGCGGGTCAATAACGGGTATCGCACAAAGGCCAGGAGAGTCGGCGCGTGGATAAAACGATACCTGGGGAGCGAAATCGAAGAAGTCCGGGGTGGACAGGCCGGATTCTATTTCTACCTGACTTTCAAGCATTTTGAGACTCACGAACATTCAGATTTCTTCCGATTTCTCAGCAGGACCACCGGAAACAGACGGGTCGACGGCCCGAAGAAAGCGCGCCGACCGCGCGTGATCTACCTTCCCGGTGAGTTCTGTGTGATCTCCGAAGGACCGCTTGCAGAAAAGGGGAAGCGACAATTGCGACTTTCTTACGGCTTTGAAAGTCTTGAGAGAATTCATGCGGCGATTATACTTATGGCCGAAGCGCTCGATTATTGCCGATCAAAGTAGCGGACTGATAAGAAGGGGTGTGGAGCATGATCGATGACAAGCGGTACATGAATCTTGCCTATCAAGAAGCACTCAAGGCACTGGATGAAGGCGAAGTACCGATTGGAGCCGTTGTTGTCGAAGACGGTTCCGTGGCGGGAAGAGGGTATAACCGGATGGAAAAGCTCTCCGATTCAACAGCGCATGCGGAGATCATAGCTATCGGTGCGGCATCGAATTCTCTGAATACGTGGCGCCTTGACAACTGTACTCTCTATGTAACCTTGGAGCCCTGTCTCATGTGCGTGGGTGCTATCATGCAATCCCGTATCCAGCGGATTGTATACGGAACGAGGGATCCACGGGCTGGCGCGGTTGATTCGTTTTACTACAGACAGGAGATCGAGCGCTCCTATCACCGCTTCCCCTTGGTGACATCGGGTGTGATGGAACAGGAAGCTTCAGAAATCCTCAAATCGTTTTTTTTCAATATTCGAAAAAAACGCTAAAGTTTGCTCCCCGCCTGCCGATAATACTTGTAGGGAAAAGTAGACCGGCAGGGAGGAGAAACGGCAAATCTCTCTAAAATCTCCCTGCGAAACATATCACAGCAAAAGGAGGTCGGGTTACAGGGGAAAGTACCCAGTTTCGCACAACGATTAACAAGGACTGTTAATCTGAGATTTATTCACAGGGAGGTTACACATGAGGATTAATCACAACATCTCTTCGATGGTTACGCAGGGTTCGTTGTTCAAAACGAACCGCGCTCTCAGCACTTCAATCGAACGTCTCTCCACCGGACTCAGAATCAATCGGGCCAGCGACGATGCCGCCGGTTTGGGGGTATCCGAAAATCTGCGCAGTCAGATTCGTGGCGCCGCACAGGCACAGCGGAACGCTCAAGATGGTATCGCGGCACTGCAGATCGCAGAAGGCGCAGCAAACGAGATTACTTCCATTTTGCAGCGTATGCGCGAGCTGGCGATTCAGTCATCCAATGACACCTTGACAAGTACAGAGCGGTCCTATACCGAAGCCGAATTCACCAATCTTCGTGATGAAGTGGACCGGATTGCCAAAGTAACCAACTACAATGGAATGGATCTGATCTCCAGTTCCTCCGACCGGTTCGGTTATTCGGGCGGATCATCAAACGGCTCGGTATTATGGGTCGATGCAAACAACACGGTTGGGACCGACAGCGTTACCGTGTCGATTAACACTCTGACCAGCACCGCAATGGGTATAGATTCTTCCTCAATTTCCGCACAGGGCACTGCTGTGAATGCGGTGAGTCTGCTCGATGACGCAATAGACAGTGTCAATACCATGCGAGCGAATGTTGGTGCGTACGTAAACAGGCTCGAACACGCGGTGAACAATCTCATTGTGGCAGAGACCAACCAGACTGCGGCCGATTCACTGATTCGCGATGTCGATTTCGCAACCGAAACGACCAATTTCACGAGGAATCAGATTCTTACTCAGTCGGCAACGGCGATGTTGTCGCAGTCGAACATGATTCCGAGTAATGTTTTGGGTCTGCTTGGCTAATCCCATAGCGCGCGAAAGCAGAAAGCACGGAAAGGGACGGAGTTCTTACGGATTTCGTCCCTCTCTTTCGTTACTTTGGCGGCTGAAAGATACCCAGAGTCGATTTATGCCCGGAAACTGAGCAGCGTTATACTCATGGGGGCCGGAGGTACGTTCACGCACCTTGGTCGCATTGGTTACCAAAACTATTTTCCTTTCCATGGAACAATGGAATGAAACGCATGCAAACCGGCACGTTCTGAATTTCGACAATCTCGACAGTGCGCAGAAACGTGCCCTGCTGGAAATACTCAACAGGCGGTTTCCCCCGAAAGTCTACGAGGAGCATCGGAGACGCCGTCGGGCGGCTCTGGAAAACAAAGAACGGATGGATGCTCTTCTTGCGAAGGCACCTCCGGAATTTCCCACGGTAATCGACCCCGGATCAATTGAGCATTCCCGGCAGGATCTGGCCGGAGTCGGAGTGGTTCTCACCGCGGGTGGAGAAGGCGAACGCTTGCGCCTCAGCCTTCAGAAGGAAGGACATTCTCCCGAAGACCTGAAGGATTTTACGAAAGCTACATTCCCTCTGCCGGGCATTTCCGGTGCAAGAGGTGCGCTTCAGATCAACCTCTCTCTTCTGCGAATTCTTTCAGAGAGGGCGGGGTGGAGCATTCCGGTGGTAGTTACTACCGGGCCTGCTGGGACAAATACCGATCGGGTTATCGGCAATCTTCTGAGTGGCAGCGCTCCTTTTGGGCTGGAGCATGTTCGCACACTCGCCCAGGATGAACGCCTTCATTTGTCCGATGAGGAACAGATCGTTTTCTCTCTCAACCGAGGAGTTCCCCAGCCGGTTACCAATCCCGATGAGACCGGTGGGCCCCTAATGAAACTTCGTGATAAAGACCCGGCGAGCGGAGAAAGTGCGCTGGAATGGTTCGAGCGGCTGGGGTGCGGAAAGATTCTGGTTCTTCAGGGTACGGCGCTGTACGATCCGGCAATGTTATCTGCAATTGCCTCGGCTGCAGGCAGTCACGATGGAGTCGGGGTAGGGATTCTTCGTGAATCGTTTCCAGAATCGGACCCCTATGGAACTTTCGTTAAGCTTCGGACCGGCACTGCCGAGCGCCTGCAGATTGTGGAGCAGCAGTGGATGACGCCTCAGATTCGTGCTCTGACAGACTCTACAGGACATCATCTGCCGTATAATACGGGTTTCTACGCTTTTGCCACGGGGATTCTTCAAAATAACGAGTTACCCGATTACGCCACGTCTCCCAAGGAGATCATTTCGGGCATACCACGAGCACCGAAGATAGGCTTTGCCGCTACCGACCTGCTTCCGCTGGCCAGTTCTCCCTGCGTGCTTGCGGTCGACAATTCTCGGTTTGCAGTCCTGAAAAACGCCGGTGATCTCTCGCGACTTTCGGAGATGGCAAGAAACTACAAACTGGATACTCCGGTATAAGTGGCATTGCTGATCTGTACGATATAGTTTTTGAGAAGCGGACACATGTACGTTCGAGTTCGAACATATGTGCTTCCAGATGTTCCTTCGAGCTTTTCATAGGTTTTTATTCTTATGCGAGTTATCTCTGTTCTTAACCACAAGGGCGGCGTGGGTAAGACTACATTCACCGGATGTACCGCTCAGGCATTAGCGCTTACCGGCAACCGGGTTCTCGCCATAGACAACGACAGCCAGCACAATCTCTCGACCATGCTTGGCACCGGGGTTCACCGGCCGGGTATCAGAGAAGTCTACCGGGCGGACCCTTCGGAGGGCCCCGCTACGCTTCTCAAATCAGTGCGGCAGACCGATGTCCCGGAACTCCATGTGGTCACTTCGTGCCGCGATCTCTGCGAGGCCGATGTTGCCGACGAAAAGGCTCTTAGTCGTGCGCTGAGAAAGTCGAAACTGGATCGGTTCTACGATGTCGTCATTATCGACAATGCACCGGGTATGGACCGCCTCCAGGGGGCTTCGATTTATGCCTGCGACGAGATCTTTGTCCCGACCGAGCTTAAGCAGTTTGCAATCGATGGTATTGCCGAAATGGAGGCAATACTAAACCAACGGTTTCCGAAAGCAGCACGAATCACAAGGATTATTCCCAATTTCTACAAGGATACCAAGCGACACAACAGCTTTGTTGCCGCTCTCCATCAACTTTTCCCCGGACGGGTTGTAGAAACACCCATAGTTGTGGATAATGTATTCGATGAGCTTATCACCGAGGGGAAAACGCTATTTTACCACAGGCTGTACTCAAAAGGTGCGGCATACTATTTGAAGTTAGTTCACGAGTTATTCAATCTCAAAGAAGATGATGTATGGGAACGAATCGTTCACAAACGAAACGATCGACTGGCAAACGAAGCACGCGAAAGACTTCAACGCGCAAGAGAAGCGCAGAGTCGTCAAAATCGCGAGTAGAGCCGAAATCCGAGCGTAAGCCACGGGTGAAAGGCGATGCCGTGGGGGGGCAGGTGTTTGCCGGGATGGTCGATGATGTTCTGGCCGATAAGATCGCAGGTCATGCTGCCGAGACCACGGAAAACGAACGGGCAGCATCTGTATTTCCAGAGCCGGAACCGGAAGTGACGCCTCCTGAGGAGAAAAAAAGTGCCGGCGCCCCTTCTCGTGAAAAAAGCAGAGGCGTTTCACCGGCGGTGATTCTAACGGTAATTGCTGTTCTGGTGGTTATCGGTCTTGCTTCTGAACTTGCTCGTCGCCTCCGGGGGAAATGAACCGACCGCCGCTCCCAAAACCCCCCATGCGCATCACTGATTTCCATACGCACGTATTCCCCGATGAACTTGCGCAGCGTGCGATCCATAAGCTTACCACCAATGCCCCCCAGATGAGAAACCGTACCGATGGGACGCTGAGCGGA
>JBEPYC010000241.1:0-6647 GCA_041641555.1 Chitinivibrionales bacterium
TAGTGTGCGCGACAGATCCCTTCGCCTTCGGGAAATTTCACGTGCTCTGTCACGCATCGCTTCTCTTTGGACGCGATATCAATCTCCCAGGCATCACCGGGTGTTTTGTCCAAATACATGACTTTTCTGCTGTCCAGCGACCATTCGGCACGTTCGGCCGAGTCGACCAGGAAAGTGATATGATCGGGGAGCTTCTCCTGGGGAAACATGGTGGCATCGGCGATCCGAGGCAATACCAACAGCGAGGCACAAACGGTGAAGGCAAACAAACGATGAGCAAACATCATGCGGTGATGCTCCTTGCAGGAAATGGATGTGAAACAGTGGGAGCGATACCGGAGGGTGTACGGCACCAGGCCGGATAAGCCTCCGAATGACACACTCTTAATATAGACCGGGCACATCGTCAGATCAGCTTGAAATCATGCATACGTGATAGGTTATGCACTAATTTCTAATGTATGACACGTGGAAAACACGCTATAGAGAAGGTAATTGCCCATATCGAGTACGCAATCTCCCGGGGAGAGTTCGCTCCGGGCGAGCGCATTCCATCGGCTTCGGTACTTGCAGGCAATATTGGCGTTTCCAAACAGACGGTATGGAACGCAGTGAAATACTTGAAACAGCGCGGGGTGCTTGAACCCGATGCACATCGGTTTCTGAAGGTAACAGGGAGTGAGGTGCCCCGGCAGGATGTACGGCATCCACGATCGGGGCGGCACTCGGTGGGCGATGGGGTGCTCGAGCGGTTTCGGAGAGATGTTCTGACCGGAATCTATCCAGAATCGGTCGTTCTGCCCTCACGCAAAGAGTTGCAGGCCCGGTATCAGGTATCCGCCCGGACTCTCAACAAGGTTCTCCATCAACTCGAAAAGGAATGCCTGGTTGTTTGCCGGAGAAACCGGATATGGATTCAGCCTCCGAGCCGAACAAGCGTGCTTCAGAAACGCATTGTGCTGGTCTGCCGGGGTGAATTATCGGGAAGGCTGGCATTGAGCCCGCACGATGAAACCCTGGTTCCGATGGTTCAGGCCGCCTGTGCACGCCAGGGGATCCGAATGGATGTAGTCGTGGTGCATCCCCGGGACAAGGGGCCTTCGTTGGATGTAAACCCGATTTCGTATCAACAAATCCCCCGATCCGAATCGGTTCTTGGCTACGTTTACGTGGTGAGCACTCCGGAGAATCTCGATATCGATGTGCTTCACGAATTGTCACTAACAGGAAAAAAGGTCGCAGTGATCGATGAACACGGAGGGGTGGAGTATCCGCGGTTTGCCCGGGAATCTGCCAATTTCCACTTCTTTCCGGTCGCAATTTCGGCCCGGGCCGGCCGCGATGTCGGTCAGTTTCTTCTCGGCCTCGGTCATCGGCATGTCGCCTTTCTTTCCCATTTTCGTTTCCCGCGCGCACAGTACGCATTGAAGCGGCTTGAGGGGCTGCAAGAAGTATACCGACAAGCGGGCTACTCCGAGGGTGTGTACGAATATGTCAACCCGCGTCCTCTTCCCCGTGACACCTTTAGACCGACCCCGGTAATGAATGCCTACGAGAAATGGGCGACAAGCGTTCCTTCGGAGTTTCGCGATGAATACGATACTTTCATGGCGCAGTTTTCCGAAAAAACCTGGTTCCGGGCCCGTCGACGAGTGGTGATTGGGCGTTTGTTCCAGGAAGCACTCAAAGAGGATCGGATCACGGCATGGGTTTGTGTAAATGATCAGGTCGGCGTTCTGGCACTGGAATTTCTGGCTCGTTATAGTAGAAGACTGTCGCGCAAGATATCGGTTGTCGGGTTCGATGATGTTCTGGAAGCCACCCAACACCGGCTGACCTCGTACAATTTCAATATGGAAGGCCTGATGCAGGCGACACTCAATTACCTGCTTCGCCCCTCCAGCTTCCGCACCGCCTGGAAATGCAACGTCACCGAAGTCGAGGGGTTTATTGTCGCACGCGACAGTACGAGAAAAGCGCCCGGAATGGGGTGATGTTGATGCCAGGGATCCAAGGGAAGCAGCGGTGGGCGATGAGTGTACGGTGGTACGGGCGAATGATTATTCGCCCGTACCACCGTTAGGCATGCGTGATTGGCAGTTGCGGATTTCTTTTTTTCTAGTTCCTCATTCCCAGATTTCCCTCAACTCTCCCACACCTTCTGAGTTCTGATCTTTATCTCCACATGTCCATCGGGGCAGTCTTCGATCTCAAACCAGTCTGAGCTGTTGGGCGGAAGCTGCAGTGTGATGCCGCCTGAAGTGCGGAAGCGGCGTTTTGAGTTTTTCACCGCGGTATCCGGATCCAGATCGAATGGACAGTCATCCAGGCCCCGCCGCTGAAGTTGCTGCTGGAAGGTATCCCGGACCTGTTCATTGCCGTTTTCCCCAAAATATGAGCCGTAAAAGGCATCCGGGTCTTCGGCTCCCTCGACAACAGTTCGGGTGAAATGATTCGATGCCTCGCGGGTCATGTCATCGGGAAGTTCCGCGGCATGCTTGCTGACTGTATCCACAACGGCCCGCCTGAGCGCGCGGGTGATCTGCTCGCCGTTTTGTTTGCGCGACACATTGAGAAACCCGCGGAAATAATGCGCCAGATCACCCCCGGAGGCCTGCCGATCCCGCGCGATAACATCGGAGCCCTCGGCATCCATATACACCAGCACCGATTTCTGGAGTGCCCGTCGGTCTTGAGTAATCGTATTCGCGATCTCATCGATAGTCACGCTCGACCCGTCTTCGATCCGATACTGTAGCACGGGTTGATTGTCGTACTTAATCAGGGCAAAATAGGCACCATCCTCAGTATCCATTTTGAGCACGAAAAAGATGCCCGGCCCGGCGTTCCCGACCGCGACCGCATGGAAATTCGTCGCCAATTGGCGGCTCTTTTCCTGGAAGCTATCCGGTTCATTGTAGATATCCCGAAGGAGACTCTCGGTCTGACTGCCGTCATTGAATTCAAACCGTGTCCCTTTCAGGCAGTCGGAAACAAGATCCAGGAAAAACTCCTGATACTCTCCAACCGGAATTTCTTCCAGAAGCACCGGTTCCTCGCCGGCGGTATGTATAACATGAAAAATCAGACGGGAGATCTCAAGACCTTCAAGAGCGTTTCTGGACAATGGACTGGACATGGATGGCTTTCCTCAACGTTGAAACTGGGTACTGTGAGTGGGGGAGACGTTATTGAAAATATCACGTGGGCGGGAAGGAGCGTACGGCTGATTATGTCTTGACAATCATCTGGATGTTCCCGCCCGTTGGCAGGCAATTGCCCCCGGATCGGGTTGAAACCGCGATCCGGGGTTTAGTTGAATGGAAAAAGCCCCTTGGAGCAGATGTCGGTTTTCTTTGCTTAAACCCGGTGGTTGAAACCATCCGTGTTTTGAGCGGATCAATTTGGCAGAAAAACCCTGGTTGCCTTGCGGGTACTTCCATTTGTGAGTGCAACGATAACCGCCCCCGCGGAAATCGGGTTCATGCTTCTGGGAGAGTCCTCCCACACAATTATATCGCGCGGTTGCGTGAGTTTACGGGAAAAAAGGCATTGACCGCGGCAATTGTACACACTCAGCGATGCTTCGGGAGCAAGCTCCTGGCCAAGATCGTAGGCCAGGCGAAGGCCGGCAGGAGTGTTGCATACCGTGAGGTTTAGGGGCCCAGGAACATTCAAACGCTGCACTTTACTTCTGTGTGACGAACTCAGGTCGATAGCGATTTCTTCGCCTTCCCCGACCGTTACCAAGTCCGCATCGGGGGGTGGCACAGGTACCACGGAGGTCGGTGAAGTCGTCGTGGAAGTGCCGTACCACCGGATGGGTGAATTGGCCTGCCAGGAGGCATCGTAAAACGCAAGATAGTATCTGCCCGGCTGGAGCGCCGTGATCGAATACGGTTCTTCAAGGAGAGCGTTTCGCATGCCGTAATCGCTGGAGAGCAGGGCCTCCCGCACTCTGCCAGGATCTGAACTCGAGGGTTGCAGGAACGAAAAAGAAACCAATTCACCTTGCTCATTCAAGCAGTAGACCACCATGAACCCGGCATTGCCGTTACCCTGAACGGTTCCGCTGATCGACCCGTTTCCAGTTTCCATGGTGACCGGCGGAATCACCGTAGTCTGGTCCGTCTGCACAGAAAACCCGGGTACAGGAGTCGAAGCAATGGCGTTGGTACAGGTATCTGCAACGGCATAATAAATTCGGCCATAGTAGTTTCCGGCGGGGAGTCCCGTAAGGCGGAAACCGGAGGTTCGCGTGATTTCCGAAAAGCTTACTATATTAGAGTCAGCCGCATCGTAGATTATGGTCCCCAAAAGAACACAGCTGTCGGGATCTAAAGGAAGGGGATTTCCGTATTGGTCGGAAATAAAGCCCGCGGCGCTTCCGCCTCTCTGAAGATCGATATCCACCGACAGGGTTTCGTTTTCAGCTACCGTGAGCGTGGTCGCATCGTCTTCGGAAAGCTCTCCGGCGTACCACGTGGGAGCGAGATAGTAGCCGGAGACCGGCTCAACCTGAAGGCGAAACGGTTTGCCGGCACGAACACGTTCCGTGAACCCACCGGTGAACTCGAAACTGCTATTGGTGTTGAGGGATTCATCGTCATAGTGCAACACTGGGAACGCACCGACTGCCAGGAATGATCCATCGACCATTGTGCTTCCCGCAACGAAACCCATGGATGGGGCCGAGACCTCGGTTATTTCGATGTTGACGCGTGCGTTCTGCCCTTTGGAAAGGGTTATCGGCTCGGCGAGGTCGGGGTCTGTCGTTGATCGATAATAAACTGGTGAAGAAGAGACTGTCCGCCGGATTTTCAGGATGAAGGTGGCTGCCGGAAGACCCCGGATTGCGTAGGTTGTGTCGTTGGGCTCGACATACGCTCTCTGAACGACAAAACCTTGCGAATCGATACACTCGATTGAGATGTAATTAGCGGAGGGACTTCCCCCAATACGGATCGAACCCGATATGCTTGCGCCGGTTTCCAGGCGAATCTCCTTGCCGGTGATATCGCCATTCAAGGTAACCAATTGCGGGTTGGCGGTATACTCGCTGCCGTCCCACCACTGCGGTATGCTCCGGTCTCCCTTGATCAGAACATAGTACTCGCCATCGGGGATGGCGCTGGTTTCCGAGAAAACGCCGTTATGTGCGGTGTACCCATATATTGAATTCTCGGGATATGATTGACCGGGAACCAGAAACGAAATGTCAAAACGATGATTTGATGCCGGCTCTCCATCGAGAAAAACAATTCCCGAGATCGTCTTTGAATCCGGACTGGTGGGATTTTCAGCCGGTCGACTGATCGTGTAGCCTGATAACGCTTGACCGTCCTCAACGACAATCCATTGGGCCTGACCGATGTGGTCGTTTCCGCCAAGATACCGCCGGCTACTGCCGGTTCCCAGTGCAATCGTGTAGGTTCCCGGATGCACCCCCTGAAACGTGACCAGGCCCAGGGGCAGGTAACTACTTGCCGGAGAATAACCGAATGTATCTATCAGTTCGACAGAGTAATGGGAATAATCAGTCTCTGAACCGGTGGCGATCGTAAGCTCTATCGATGCGGTACCCGTTCCTGCCTGTAAGGTGTGGTTTTCGGCAACTTTCTTTGACAGTGCATGAGAATGGGTCGACGGTTGTGTCGATGGCGGATCATAATCTTTTCGGAAAAAAGGAGAGACCAGGCCCCCCCGGGCGCGAAAAGAGTCGCTTCTCCGAAGGGCAGGATACCGGGGCTGGTGTTCGGCACGAGCATTACCGGAAAAAAGCGCAACTATGCAGGTGACACCGAGGACCAGGTGTTTGAAAATGTTGCTTTCGGGGTGTCGATTCATGGGGGGCTCCAGGGGCTAATTTATAGGTATCAGGCGTGAATTGCTGTAACAAGTATATGTCTTTTCCTGCGTAAAGGCAAACAAGTGAGCGCACATGAGAACACGTACCGGCGATTGAAGGGTCCTCATCATCGGGGCGTTCCCGCGCTGGACGTTTCGCCGTGCTCAACGACCAGCGCTGTCGGCCCTCCTCCGGGCTACCCTTCTGTCGGTACCTCCGGCCCCGGTTTGCTTTCGCAAGGGCTCTTCCGGTACTGCGCTCCGGCGCACCCTCCGTCCTGCCTAACGCGAAGATGTGCCACTGATCATAAATCCTCTCTTCTATGCCGGCTTCCTTCTGAGCAAAGCAGTCCTCGTCCTGGATTTCTTCGTTTTTTTTACCTACTTTTCCACCTATCCGTTCCAGGTATTCGGTAACGGCTGGGAGAAATGCATGCCGCGCGATGAGCACCTCCCGTGGAACATCGCCTCCTGAAACGAGCAGGGAAGACCGTGGCGCAGTGCGGATATCGGCGATACTGCTCATGGTACTTCCTGTACAATGGCGGTGCCGGTGATCCCACTACTGCGGCTCTGCCGCGGAGAGTTCACTTTGTCTTATCTGGAGATGATCCAGGTATATCTGCGTAATCAGTATGAATACTGAGGTAATATTCAATCATCGGAAACTCCATCGATACTACTGACTCTGGATAGATCGGCTGCAAAGAGTTATACTTCATAACTATTGTATTGGCCCAAAAACTGATTAAATGTGACATTCTCTCACAACGGGAGCGAGGCTTTGAGATGATTCATAG
>JBEPYC010000242.1:0-6645 GCA_041641555.1 Chitinivibrionales bacterium
CTTTCCGCTCATCGTCGTGGGTTTCTACGGTATACCCCACCGATTCCGCACGTTGTACCTACTCGGTGCAAGCCTCTGGTTTTACATGATGTGGAAACCCGCTTTTGTCATAGTCCTGCTCTGCTGCATTGCCGTTGCCTACGTAGGGGGGGTAGGCATACGGCGTAGCGGCACGAAAGTGGCAAAAAAAGCGTGGCTCCTCGGTTCATCCATGGTTCCGATTCTTATGCTGCTCGTGTTCAAGTACTATAATTTCTTTGCCGAGACCGTCACCAGCCTGGGGCGAAGAATGGATTCTTCGATTGCCGCTCCCGCTCTTCGCCTGGCACTGCCCATCGGCATATCGTTTTTCACCTTCAAGGCCATCAGTTATCTGGTCGATGTCTACCGGGGGACGATTGCAACTGAGCGTAATCCGCTCAAACTCGCCACATACATTTCCTTCTTTCCTCAGGTCCTTGCCGGTCCAATCGAGCGTGCCGGAAACCTGATGCCTCAGCTCTCAGAAGTAAAACGACTCGACACAAAAAGAATCACCGACGGTCTGGCGCTGATGCTCTGGGGGCTTTTCAAGAAAGCCGTCATTGCTGATCAACTCGCCGTGTACGTGTCGTACATCTACGGGAGCCCCACCGAGTATCAGGGTATTCCCCTGATACTGGCCACCTATTTCTATGCCTTTCAGATTTACTGTGATTTTTCCGGATATTCCGACATGGCAATCGGTGCAGCCAGGGTGCTCGGATTCTCGACAATGAAAAATTTCGATCTGCCCTATATCAGTAGCTCGGTTGGAGAATTCTGGCGGCGGTGGCATATATCCTTGAGCACCTGGTTTCGCGATTACATCTATATACCCCTCGGCGGAAGCCGGGTCCCTGCCTGGAAATGGGCACGAAACGTTCTTCTGGTGTTTCTTGTCAGCGGATTGTGGCACGGCGCGGCGTGGACGTTTATCATCTGGGGTGGTCTGCATGGAGCGTTTCTCCTTGCCGAACGCTACATTCGCCCTCCTGTTACCGCCCTCTGGGAAAAGACAAGACTCAGCACATTTCCCGCTCTTACCAAAACACTGGGGATCTTGGTGACATTTCACCTGGTGAGCTTTTCCTGGATTTTCTTCCGGGCACAATCGGTCAGCGATGCCCTTTACATTGTTTCCAATCTATTCGCTGGATTCGACCGCAACCTGAGTTTCGTTCTGACGGTTTTCAAAGCTGCCGACCTGTTCTCCATTGCATTCTGGATTGCACTCTTGATACTGGCACATTTCATTCAGAAATCGGGTAGCGCTTTGCAGTGGCTTCGAAACCGCTCTCGTGCATTGCGGTGGGCTGTTTACGCCGCGCTTGTTCTGGCAATTATTAACTTTCGTCCGGAATTCCAGGCGGAGTTTATTTACCTCCAGTTTTAGTAAGTTATGAAACCATTTACCATAAAGTTGCTCGTTTTCTGCGCACTCATGCTTCCTCTTCAGGTTCTTTTCAGTCTGGACTACAACTGGAAACGTGACCTCACGACCGGAAACCTACAGGCACTTCGCATAGGAATACCGGAGCCGTACGAACCCGACCCGGAAATACGGGCCATTCAGGAATACCATCGTGAACACGATAAACTCGGATTCACATGGAAACCCAGCATCACTCCTGCCGATAACGCAGCAATCAGCTGGCGCGACACTCCCGCTGGATCGATCGTCACCGATGAATTCGGCTTCGTGAATGCTCCGTCGGCAATAGAAATGCGAAACGACAGCATGCCTGTGGAAATCACCGGCATCGGAGCGAGTTTTATGGAAGGTGCCCAGGATCTCCTTCATGACTACTTCGCCCTCAACGGATACTTCTACTACAGTTTCGGGCATCAGCGGTTCTCATTTCCTCAATACAACATTGCTCTCCAGGAACACGCGCTCCCGATGAATCCCAGGTGGGTACTTTACGGAGTCAACGAAGTGTCGTATGCGCTGGTCGAGGACTTTGAGAACTGGCAGGAATCCCCGATGGGATGGTTTGCCTATCATAACGGCACATGGTGTGGTCCATCCGTTGAAAGAGGATTCCCCCACGATCAGCTCCAACGTTTTCCCCGCATTCATAAACTCTACATCGCCATGACGCGGAAAATGTTTCGGGGAAAACACCTGTTCCAGAAATCACCATCCAAAGAAGAACTCGTCGAGAAAACATTCAGCTACATACGCAAGGCACATGAATCAGCAAAGCAGAAGGGAATTCGATTCGTTGCTCTTCTAATTCCCCAGAAGACCAGGATGGTTCACGGCGACAGCCCTGCATTTTTTCTTATTGAAGGCCTGATACCGCGATTACAACAAGCTGATATACCATTGATAGATCTTCGCGATGCCTTTTCGCAGGTCGAAGATCCCTCCACCCTGTATTATCGTCACGATGGACATTGGAACAGGCAGGGGATATACCTGGCTGCACGCGAAGTCCTGAGTTTTGTCGAGACCGAAAGCTCGACAGATTTGGCACAGGAATGAGGTCTCCCATGAAATTGCCAGAACTACCATTCGGTCGATTCGGTGTCGGTTTTATTCTCTGCGCCTGCGTTCTGACGTGGGCACAGCCAACCCAGCTCGAGGGAGAACTCTCCTTTGCTTCAGATGGATTTGCTGCGACCATCGGGAAGGCTAAGGCTGGTATCCAGGTTCCGGTCACCCCAACTCTCAAGCTCGGCGCCGATCTGGAATTCCTCTATACACAGCAGGACTACCTTTTTGGTATCCTGCCCGTATATGAGCGGGCAGTGAGCGGCCTTTTTGACATCGATTGGAGCCTTTTCCGAAATCACATTCAGTTTGACATCCGCGCAGGAGCTGATGTCGTTCAGAACTGGAAAACTCACCCTCACCTGGATGCGGAGATACGTGCAAAGGTACCACTTCCACCCTATTGGCTCTTGAAAAATCTGAGAATCAGCCCCCGAACATGGTATTATCCTCATGTGCCATTTGCCACCGCAATCAACAACAGGGTGACATCCTACGGCTACGAAGGGGAAATCAGCGGTGCATTGGGAGGAAAAAGTGCATTCGCGATAAACTACCGACATAACGTCCTGGAACCGGAATCAAGCAAAATCGACACTTCTGCTATCGACACGAGCATAATCCGATACCCGTACCCCTCGTCGGTGTCCCCCACGTTCACTCTTCCTGTAAACCGCCTTCAGAACTTCTATGCGTACATCTACTACCGTGTGCTCAAGCCGCTGTATCTGGGGTACGCCTTCTCATACATAACCAGCGCAATCGACCGAAATATGGTAACCTCCCTGCGTCATCTGAGGAATACTTCTCACGAAGGAACCGTCTACAAAATAGAGCGAGCGCCGTTCCCATACCCGACGTTCAAAAACCTCCGTTCACACATGTTCACCATAGCGTATCGGACATCGCTTACCGATCTCCTCACCTGGACTACCAATGCATCCATTCCGCTGTACTCAAACCAGGACATTCGATACATCGACAAATACACCAACGCGTCGGGCTACCCCCAGGCAATTCATCTGGACTACCCATTTTACGCACAAGAAAATACCGCCCCATTGACTTTCAAGTCCAAAATCCTATGGAAGTTTTCGCCACGAACGCACCTGACATTTCATTATGACTATTTCGGTTTTCCATACGAAGAATGGGCATACTTCACTGCCGACAGCTATTCACTGCACACGGCTCAACTCTCCATCAAACAGCTTTTGTAAACATAGCTCGAAAGGACTTTTTATGAACCTCATGAAAAAAAGAATCATGTCGATGGCACTTTTGGGAGCAATAGTAATCTCAGGCCAAACGATGGCTCAAGACGACTGCATTTCAAAAGGTAAACAGATGTTCGGGTCAAAAAAATACAAACAGGCCGTCATGGTACTCCGTAAATGTGATGATTCCCCTGAAGCGCGAAAACTACTGGGACTTGCTTTTTTTGAGCTCAACTATATGGAAGACGCTAAAACCTATCTGAAAAAGGCGATCGAGAACGACCCCGACAATATTTCCCTCAAAATAAAGTATGCCGATGCATTTGCCCGGAATCGACAGTTTCGAAAAGGGAAAGAAGAATTCCAAAAGCTCGCAGAGGATTACCCGAACAACCTCGAAGTCAAACGCGGTCTGGCACGGGTAAGCGGCTGGAATAGAGACTATGATGAAGCCATTGCACTGTACAAGGAAATATTGAAAAAAGATCCCGAAGATTACCTTTCATGGGTTCAATTGGGTGTAATGACTTCCTGGGACAAGCGATTTGCCCAGTCCGTAAAAGTGTTCAATAACATCTTGGCAGCCAATCCCCCGGAAGACATCGAAATTGGAGCTCGGTTGCATATGGCCGAAGTTCTCAGCTGGATGAAGGATTTCGAAAAGGCTGTTTCCGAGTACGAAAAGGTCATAGAAATGGCACCGAAAAATCCCGAACCTTACCTGGGCAAGGGGCAGGTACTTGAATGGCAAGGGAAATACAAAAAGGCTATCAAAGCATACGAAGACGCACTTCAGGGGTCCCCCGGGAACAAAGAAGCCAAAGCCCGTTTGCAACAGCTCATGTGGGTCAAATAATACAGGAGAAACCAGATGCCAAATGATCAGGACCAATTGGGACTCAAAAAGAACTTTGTCGGGATCGCCCTCTTCATACTGGTAGTCCTTGTGCTCATCGATGTCTTGTTGCGGGCGGCACCGTGGGCAATCAAGCCTACCGGTGAAAGACCCTACATTTCGGCAGTAGGTCACCACCATGAGTTCGAAAACGGCTCGTCGTATTACATCTACACCATCTTCGAAAGTGATGGTGATGTGTACCAGTGCTGGTGGAATCAGGACAAATGGAACCAGAAGAAGGTGACGAATTATCGTGGGCCGACATTGCCGGAGGACGGATCTCTTCCGCAGCCTTAGTGGATATCCGTGTTTCCGGCCTCTGAGAAAAACCCGGCCATCTAACTGCGCCGTTCCGAGACCTTAAGCCATGATCATACCGCACATGGCCGGTCTCGACGCTACCCTGATTTTGTGGATTGCAGAAAGTGCGAGTAGAATGCAGTGATTCTACCGCGAGAAAGAGCATAGCTGAACCGATATGAACCAACAAAACAAACGAACAACGACCGACTCGGTGTCCCGATGGCAACGGATTACCTTGTGGATACTGGTAACCATCGGAATTGAATCAATCCTGTATTACACCGTCTGGTGGCTTCAACCCCAGCACCGGCGTAATATGGTTTTCTTTGTCTTTTTAACCTTCGCTATTTTCTGGGTTCCTACTCGAAGTCTCATTAACTGGTTCTATTTCCTATTCATTAAAGGTACGCCGCATGTCGATCCCCCCGAAGCCGTGACCGTCGATGTCTTTACTACGGCAATGCCGGGCGAACCCTATGAGATGTTCGAGAAGAGCCTTGCGGCCATTGCGGCAATCCGATATCCTCATACATCATATCTACTGGATGGCGGGAATGACCCAAAGCTGGTCGGTCTTTGCAAACGATTGGGAATAGTGCACCTGGACTGCAGAAACATCCAGGGGGCAAAGGCGGGGAAAGTCAATTACGCTCTCTCCGAGTCGCACGGTGATTTTGTGCTGGTGCTTGACCCCGATCACCTTGCCGAACCTGACATTCTACATAAGACACTCGGTCATTTTAAAGACCCGGACGTCGGGTTCGTACAAATCGTGCAGGGCTACTATAACCAGGACGAAAGCTTCGTTGCCAAGGCCGGTGCCGAACAGACATACGGATTCTACGGGCCCACAATGATGGGCATGAACGGCCTTGGAACACCCGTGGCTATCGGCGCCAATTGCACCTTCCGCCGCGCAGCGCTGGCATCGATCGAGGGACATGCGGTGGATCTGGCCGAAGACCTGGTGACGTCGATGCGCATGCATGCCAAGGGCTGGAAGTCGGTGTACGTACCCGAACGTCTCTCGTTTGGTCTTACCCCGTCTGACCTGCATTCCTATTTCAAACAACAACTCAAATGGTCAACGGGTATGTTCCATGCATTTTCCGGTGAGTATCTGAAACGAATTTTTCGACTTCGCTTTAGCAGCGCACTGCACTACCTGTTCGCTGGAACCTTCTATCTCGAAGGCATTGCGACCGCAATCACCTGTATTCTTCCGATAGTATTTCTCTTTTTCGGACTCTGGGCAGTAGAAATGAAACTTTCGGACTTCCTGCTCCATATTACACCGTATGCAATTATGAGTCTGGTTATCGGGCAGTATACACAGCGGTGGCTTCGGCACAAAAGCGAGCAGGGCTTCCCCTGGCGAGGGATGTTTCTTCTCAAAGGAACCTGGCCGGTATTCACTCTCGGACTTATCTACTGGCTTACCCGCACATCCATCCCGTATCTCCCAACCCCGAAAACAGCCGAACGGGGGATCTTCACCAATCTGGTTCTTCCTCATATGGCAGTTATTATCCTGTCCGCTTCGGCTATAGTGTATGCCCTGGCAACGTATGACCGCTTTGTTACCGGCACATGGCTTATGATGCTTTTTGCGGGAGCAAACATCGTTTTGATGCTTCCAACCGTTATCATTGCTCATGCCGGTCTCTTTCGCAAGCAGGAAAAGATGGAAAGGACCGAAGCATGAAAAA
>JBEPYC010000243.1:0-6618 GCA_041641555.1 Chitinivibrionales bacterium
CCTTATTGCCCGGGACATGGACGTTGCCGTGCACACTGACGCTATCCCGGATACGACTTTCAGAGGAGCGGTTTTGTGGGTCAACCCGCTTGCGAGGCCATCGAGCAGAACCTTTGAGGTCCGCGTGCTCGTCCCCAACCCTGCACACACGCTCAAGGCCGGATACTTTGCAGAAGTTGATATCGTGACCGAACGCAGGGACAGCGTTCTGGCGGTTCCTTCAAGCGCCATCCTTCACCAGGATCGTCTTTTCGTGGTACAGGATAGCCTTGCGCTGTCCCGAAGAATCGAAACGGGATGGAGGGCTGACGGATACGTGGAAGTACTTTCCGGGCTCGCGCAGGGTGAGCGGGTCATCGTCGAAGGAAACCGGGCGCTTCCTGACAGCGCACTTGTGCGAGTTGGCCGCTGAATGCGCACCATGGTGCTTCGCTTCTCTCATGATCCCTTCTTGCTGCATCCGAGAAAAGGCAGATAAATGAAACGGTCGCTTGCTTTAGTAAATTTTTCGGTGGATAAGCGTGTGACTATCACGATGCTCATTCTCATCGTCATTGTATTCGGCTTTCTTTCTCTCTCAAAGCTGGGCTTGGATATGTTGCCGGACATTACTTTCCCGATGGTGACAGTCGTGACCCAGTATGCGGGTGTTGCACCGGAAGAAATCGAGCAGTTGATTACTATTCCGCTGGAAGGCACGATTGCGGGAGTCAATGGCGTCAAGAAGGTACGCTCCAAATCATCGGAGGGGATATCGGCGATTACCGTCGAGTTCGAATGGGGGACCAACCTCGACTATGCGGCCCAGGATATCAAAGACAATATCGATTATGTTCGGGACTTTTTGCCGGAAGACATGAGCGAACCGGCAGTTTTCAAATTCAATCTATCGCAACTGCCGGTTATGTTCATCGGGGTCACCAGCCCGTACGACACGTACCGACTGAAAAAACTCCTGGAAGACAACGTTCGAGAAAGAATTCAGCGGCTCGATGGAGTGGCGCAGGCATCTGTTTTTGGAGAAAAGAACCGTGAAATCCGGGTGGCACTCGATCCTGCTCGGTTGAAATACAAAAACATTTCGATCGAGCAGGTTGTCCAGTCGCTTCGCGGACAGAACATGAATACGCCTGCCGGATATTTCCAGCAGAGAAACACGGACTTTTTGTTTCGGGCGATCGGGGAGTTCGAGTCACTTCATGATATCGGGAATGCCGTGGTGGGAAGTTCGCGGGACGGAGTCGCCATCCGGCTACGTGATGTCGCAACGGTGATCGATACATTCAGAGAGCAACGCAGTCGCACCAAGATGAATGGAGACGAGAGCGTGTTCCTGATCGTAAACAAACGCTCTGGGGCGAACACGCTGAAGGTATCTCAGAGGGTAGGGCAAGAGCTGACCGAGATCGCCAAGAGCTTTCCGGAGCTGGAATTTGTGGAGATTTTCGATCAGGGAAGGCCGGTCAAGAAAATCACGAGCGCTACCTCTCTGAATGCAATAATCGGGGGAGTACTCGCCATCCTGTTTATGTTCGGGTTCTTGTTGAACATCCGGCCGACAATCGCTGTGGCAGTTGCGATTCCACTATCGATTATAACCACGTTTATTGCAATTTACGCAGCGGGCTTCACCCTGAATCTCATGACGCTCGGTGGCTTGGCGCTTGGGGTTGGGATGCTGGTTGACAATGCTGTCGTCGTGATCGAAAACATCTACCGCCACCTGGAGCAGGGGAAGGAAAAAAAGGAAGCGGCCAAACAGGGGGCATCTGAGGTGGCCATGGCCATCACGGCTTCGACCTTCACAACGGTTGTGGTATTCTTGCCTATTCTTTTTTCAAAAGGACTGGCCAGTCAGTTGTTTCGTGGTGTTGCGCTGACCATTATCTTCTCACTGCTTTCCAGTTTATTCGTTGCGCTGACCATCGTACCCATGCTTTCTTCGGTTCTATTCCAGGCGCGACGGAGTCATGAAACAACCGCTCGATGGTTCAACCCGATTCGCGATGGGTACGTGCGCGTTCTTACAGGCGTTCTTGGCCGACCATGGGGAACGCTTCTGGTGGTGCTTTTGGTTCTGATTGGCAGCGCGGCAACAGGGTCCCGTTTTCTGGGCCGGGAGTTTATGCCTGCTGCCGACAGCAACCGCTTCATGATGCGCATCGATTTACCAGTTGGTACTACGCTGGAGGAAACCGAACGGGTCGTAGGTCGCATAGCCAGTCGGCTTCGTGAAATGCGTGAGGTGCGGATCGTGGGTGAGATTATCGGGCGAAGTGAGACGGAGCGGGGGGGCGATGGAGCCGACATAACTGGCCCGCATTCCGCTGAGCTTTTCGTGCGCCTGGTCGACAGTGATCAACGAAAGAAGAATGAAGAAGAAGTCCAGGAGCAGGTAAGAGCGATTCTTCCGAATCTTCAGAATGCTAATATCGCCTTTCAGTCGATGGGTGCAATAGGGGGTGGCGAAAAACCGGTAAAAGTCAGTGTTTACGGTAAAGATTTTTCTGTTCTGCAGGAGATTTCGAGTACTATCGAAGCTGTAATGCATGCTACTGAAGGACTGCGGGATGTTGAGAACTCCTTTTCCAGGGGACGCCCGGAGTATCATTTCGTGATAAATAAACAGAAGGCACTATCCTGCGGTTTGGTCCCCTTCACGGTGCAGCAAACGCTTGAGACGGCTAATCTGGGAAAAACCGCCACTTTCTTGCGTACCGGAGAAGAAGAAATAGAAGTTCGGGTAGTTCTCGGGGAAGAGTACCGGCAAGATATTGAAGATATCCGAAGAATACCGGTACTGTCACAAACGGGCACAATGATACCCCTTGGGCAGGTGGTTGATGTGAAAGAAGCGACGGGGCCGGCGATTATAAACAGAGATAACAAATTCCGTGTGGCGACAATCGATGCCAACCTGATGGGACGAGATCTGGGAAACGTCATTACGGATATCCGTAGCCGTCTCAACCCGATTGAGAATGCGTTGCCACAGGGCTATCGGCTGAGTATCCGTGGTGAATACGAGGATATGCAGGAGACATTCGGTCAGCTTGCGCTGGGACTTCTGATAGCCATCTTACTCGTATACATGGTAATGGCATCTCTGTTCGAGAGTCTCATTCATCCACTGGTCATTATGGTAACATTGCCGCTGTCGATTATCGGTGTTGTCTGGATACTGGTACTGACCGGTCATACTTTTTCGGTGGTGGCTTTCATCGGGCTGGTTATTCTCGCGGGCATTGTGGTGAATAATGGAATCGTTCTGGTGGACTACACCAATCAGCTCCGTCACCGGGGACTTGCAATCAAGGATGCATTGATTGAGAGCGGCCGTACGCGCATACGTCCGGTTCTCATCACCGCGGGGACGACCATGGTGGGAATGCTTCCTATGGCGGTGTCGACCTCGGAGGGCTCTGAGCTGCGTGGGCCCATGGCTTTGACCGTCATTGGCGGGCTTGCCAGCGCAACGGTCTTTACGCTTGTGGCGATTCCAGTTATGTATCTGCTTTTCGACCGGCTTGGGGCAGGAGTGAAAAATGCGGTAAAACGGGCGATCAAGCAGTAAGCTAAAGCCAGTGTTTTTTTCTGAAAAATGCAAGAAAGGACAGAGCCACGATAAGCATGAGCCCGAGGACAAACGGATATCCCAGTTTCCATTCGAGTTCAGGCATGAACTTGAAATTCATCCCGTACACGCCGGCAATGAAACTGAGCGGAATGAAGAGTGTCGAGATAATCGTGAGTACCTTCATTATTTCATTCATACGATGACTCACCATCGAGAGGTACACGTCAAGAAGGCCTGAGAGCATATCGCGAAAGGTTTCGAGTGTCTCGGCCACTTGAATGGTGTGATCGTAGATGTCGCGAATAAAGGGACGTGTGCTTTCCTTGATTATACCCTGCTCCCCGCGAAGAAGGTGGGAGATGACTTCCCGAAGTGGCCATATGGAGCGGCGAAGCGTTATGACGCGATTGCGAAGCCTGTGGATCGACTGTATTCCGGTAGGCCGGGGATCTTTGAGAATGGTTGCTTCAACGTGAGCCACCTGCTCGCCCAGGGTCTCCATCACAAGAAAATATTGGTCAACAATGGCATCGGTAAGCGTGGAAAGAAGATAGTCCGGGCCTCGTCGTCGCACGCGCCCCCGCCCTCGCCGGATGCGCTCGCGAATTGAAGTGAAGACATCACCGGCACGCTCCTGAATAGAGATAACCATGCGGTCTCGAAGAATAAAACTCACCTGTTCGACCAGAGGTTCACCTCTGCCTTCGTAGTAGTAGATCATTTTCATGACGACAAAAAGGTAATCCTCATGGTCCTCGTATTTTGGACGCTGCTCAGTATCCAGAATGTCTTCGAGCACGAGGTCATGCACTCCGAATCGTTCTCCGATTTCTTCGAGGATATCTATATCGGAAAGACCATCGATATTGATCCAGGTAACTGCGGACGTATTCTCCGGAACTGTCAAATCAGCAAGTGAGGTCAGGTCGTTTTCCGTATAAGATGATTCGTCATAGACAAATGACTTGATCCTCACCCTCTGCCCTTCGGCAACGGACGGGGGAACCAGTGTCCCGGGGGGGAGGCCAGTAGTAGATCGAGGTTTTCGGATACGACTCTGCATGAAACCCGGCGTGGGTTATTCGAGTTCGCCGATTTCGGCAAGCTCGGGGTGCTCGGAAAGAAAGTTGTAGAGGGTCGCGCGACCGACACCGAGAACCCGTGCCGCTTTTGCCTTATTCCCGGCGGTTTTCTCCAAAGCCAGACGTACCGACTCGGCTGCGAGTTTTGGTTTTCTTCCCGGCTTTCCCTGTTCCCGATCCGGTGTACCGGAGTAAGGGAGGATTCGCAACCGATTGGAGATTTCGGGAGGAAGATGGTGCGGAAGAATCGTATTGCCGCGACATTTGATGAGCGCAAATTGTAGTGCGTTCTGAAGCTGTCGTACATTGCCCGGCCATTCAAACGACACCATCTCGGCTGCGGTTTCGGGTGCTAACCGGCAATGCTGACGACCTAACTTTGCGGTTATACGGACAAGAAGTTGTTCGATCAAAAGAGGTATATCGTTTTTCCGATCCCGGAGAGGCGGCAGATCGATCGGTACAACCGCCAGACGGTAATAGAGGTCTTCGCGGAAATCACCGTTTTTGACAAGCTCTTTTATCGGTTTGTTGGTAGCGCTGATTATACGCACATTGACTTTTCGAGTAGCTTCGCTTCCGACCGGTTCAAACGTTCCTTCCTGAATGACTCGAAGCAATCGTACCTGCATCTGGTGCGGAAGTTCGGCGACTTCGTCGAGAAAAAGTGTTCCGCCATCGGCAAGTTCGAACCGTCCTTTTTTGTCGCGGATAGCGCCGGTAAAAGCTCCTTTGACATGACCAAAAAGCTCGCTCTCCAGGGTGCCTTCGGGAAGTGCGCCACAATTGACCGGGACAAAAAGTTTGTCTTTTCGGGAGCTTTCGTTGTGAATGGCCTGTGCTACCAATTCCTTGCCAGTACCGCTTTCGCCGGTAATAATTACCGGAAAATCACATTGAGTCAGATCTTTTACGAGCTCGAATACCGCCAGCATCTTGTGATCCTGGCCGATGATCCCATGAAACCCATCGCCTTCACCCAGCTTGAGCTTCAGCTCCTTCATGGCCGTCTGGTCGGTTACGGATGCGACTACCCCAAGGGGTTTGGCGGCCTCGTCCTTCATGACCGTGAGTGCGAGGTCGAATTCTTTTCTCTGGCCATCGGAGCTGACTATAACCGAAGAATACCTTCGGGGAGCGAGTGCTTCAGAACACCGTCGCTCACCGGCAAAGCTGCATTCCCCGCCACACAATCGAGGTGTAAAAACCTCGTGACAGTCACGTCCGATTACCTCGCTGCGGCTCATACCGGTCAGCTGCTCCATGCCTTTGCTGAAATAGAATATCCGGCGATTCAGGTCGTGAGCCATGACGCCCTCAGACATTCCGTCGAGTAGGTTGTCGCTGAAACGCTTATAGTTGCAGATTGCCTCGTAGAAGCCCTTCTCAAACATGTCGCGAACATGTTCCCTGATAGCCCGTATGATTTCTCGATACGTCTCACCGGCATTTTCAGGAGTGTCATCCGGGGAGGGGGGTGAAGGAAAACTCCAGCGAACCGTTACCGGTGCCCCGGGCAGTGCCCGACAGCGGTCGAGTATGTCTTCGCCCATGGCTACAGCCAGACTGAACGACTGAGATCCCAGGGAATCGACAGGCTGGATCTCCTCTGCTGAAGGATCGATATCGAAATCGCCAAGCGCTGTGCGCGCCGGCTGGGAAAGTGGAGCAGGTTCGATTCCCGCCCCTATGGCTACCAAATCAGATGGCCCGAAACGACGGGCAAATGCAGCTGCTACCCGGCTTTCGAAACCGTCATGATTCGCAAGAAATAGAATTCGTTCAGCGATCGTATCCTCCTAGGCATTCAAAGGGGCTGATGCAAGCGGTCGATTCGCGATCTCGGTTCGTACTCTTGGGACAAGCCGCGGACTGACGCTCAGCGATGTGATTCCGGCATCAACCAAACGCGGTGCCACATCGTGCCTCCCTGCCATCTCTCCACAGATCGATATTTCT
>JBEPYC010000244.1:0-6614 GCA_041641555.1 Chitinivibrionales bacterium
ATTCCCTGATCCCTTCGCTGATCAACGATGAACAAGTCCTTCCCGACTGGCCCGCCATTGCCTCCGAAAAGATTAGAGAGTATTCCGGAAATGAGATAGGTTTGCTGGCAGGGTGGTCTACGGGAGCAATCATCGCCTGCGCCTGCCTCCAAAGTTTGAAACCCACAAAAACTTTTTTGTTTGCCGCAACGGCATCATTCTGCAGATCGCCCGATTTTCCCCAGAACTGGGACCCCATTGCCCTTCGCTCGATGAAGCGCGCTCTCAGGAGGAAACCAGGGCAGGTTACGGAAAACTTTGTGCAACAATGTGATACTTCCCACGAGCTTTCTTTTTCCAGCTGCACCGTACAGGAGCTTGGGGCCGGACTTTCGTTTCTGGCAACTGCGCACGTCCCCCTGCAGAAGAACTCTTCGACATACTTCTTTCACGGTCGCGATGACCGGATTGTTCCAATGCAGGCCGGGAAAAAGACCTCTGAATTGACCGCGGGCCATTGGATAGAGCTTTCCGGTGGACATGTTTTTTTTCTCGACCATCTTGAAGAAATCGGCGCGTATATGGACCGGTGAGAGAAATTCACTCGCACATTTGACGAAGCTCTCCTGCATTTACTTTATTTTAGCTTGCGGAGGTTATTGAATCGGGAACAACGCATAGTGCGGGCATTACGCTTGCTGTTCGGATTCTCAGGCCGCACATGAGAATCAATACCAAGGAGCTGCTCTATGGGCATACGTTTCGAGCTTGCCGAGACTCTGGCTGAAAAGGCAATCGAAGGGACTCTGTCATCCAGCGATATCGATACGATAATTGAATGGCCAACCGATGAGCTTTTGACCCTTTTTGCTGCAACCGACAAAGTCCGAAGACATTTCCATGGAAAGACAGTCGATCCCTGTTCGCTCATGAACGTCAAATCGGGAGGCTGCAGTGAAGACTGCAGCTATTGCGCACAGTCTGCACACAATGACGCCGATACCACCGTCACTCCACTGGCCGAGAGCAAAGAGATTGTCCGCCAGGCCTTGCGTGCTCATCAGATGAATTCTGCTTTCTGCGTTGTGTCGAGCGGGAAAAAGCTGGCAGATGATGAAATTCGCCATTTGGCCGAGGCTATAAGGCATTCCCCTGCCGAGAAACATGCTTCGCTGGGGATCCTCTCCGACGAACAATTCAAGTTACTTGTGGATGCCGGAGTGGAGTGTTATAACCACAATCTCGAGACCAGTAGGCGGCATTTCGCACAGGTCTGCTCGACTCACAGCTACGATGACCGGGTTGCGACAGTTCGTCGAGCCAAAAAGGCAGGTCTACGAGTCTGTTGTGGCGGTATTTTTGGAGTGGGCGAAACCTGGCAAGATCGCAAAGAATTGTGTATGGAACTCAAAGCGCTCGATGTCGACACTGTACCGATCAATTTTCTGAATCCGATTCCTGGGATACGAGCAGAGCGGCCCCAGGAATCTGCACTCGATTTCCTGAAAATCGTAGCACTGTTCCGCATGGTACTACCGGATAAAACCATCAAGGTGTGCGGGGGTCGAGAACTTCACCTGGGAAAGCTACAGGGGCTCATGTTCTATGCCGGCGCAAATGGGTATATACTCGGAGATTACCTGACCACAAGCGGCGATCGCCCGGATTCCGACCATGCAATGATCCAGGCCCTTGGACTTTCGCATGGGCGCCCTCTTGTCAAGCCTATGACAAAATCATGGAAAAGTCCGATCGAATCGACTCGGGGTTTTTCGCCAATCACCAATACTGCCCCCAGGAATCCCGCCTAAACACTCGACAGTAAGACCCGTTTTCTCTCCAGAAAAATTCGGGTCTTCAATATCCCCGGCGTATTGCCTCTTCGGTATGCTCTTGGACAAAGGCCGTTTTCGACCAGGTGTATCGCTCCCGGTCTGAGTAATGGCTTTTGGCCAGTTCGGCCTTGAGGGCAGCGTAATTCCGTGCCTTCTCCGGCCGGTCACGAAGGAAATTCCGGAACGCAATACACCCCCATCGTTCATGCCCAGGTGTCACCAGATGAAGATGGTGCGTACGTTTACCTCTATACGCATTTCTCTTGATGAACATGGCGTGCTCTTCGTACCAGCAGTATTCCCATGTTTCATCTATCAAAGGAAGCATCCCTTTCCTGGCTTCGGAAAACGAGGGGACTTCGATAAGCATGTCAATCACGGGTTTGGCCGGCATGCCAGGAATAGAGGTACTCCCAAAATGTTCGATCGTAGTAAGAATCTCGGGAGAAAAATGCCTGAGAAGGTACTCCCGGAATCTGGAAAATTCTTCGGGCCAACTCTCCTGGTATTCGACCAGCTCTACTCTGTCACCACCCTCGATTTCCTCTTTCCCGAAAATATTGAAGTTTGTCCAGAACTCTCCCGTTTGCCCGCCGGTAATTTCTGTGAATTCCCCAATCGGGCTGTCGAAGTCACCAACGATCCATCCCTGCCCATGAACATGAAGAATTTCTTTCCATCTCCAGTGTACCGGGAGTACCCGCACTGCTGCATCAGAACGCGGTTTGAAGCGGATTTCCTCGTCTCCGATCTCCATGTGACTGAAGCCGTCAGGAATGCCTCCGGCTTCTGAGACTTCAAAACCGAGGAAAACCAGATGCTTTTTCCTGTTGAGCTCGCACTCATACCCGATATGCCTCTCGGGTCGCCGAAGGTTCTCTATCTCACCAGCTTTTGAAAAGACAGTGGAATAGAAAGCATAGAGTTCTTCGTGGCGTCGTTCGGTTGGGTCGTATTCGGTAAACGCTCCGACAATCATCAGGTTCATTTTCATCCATCCCCTAAATAAAATCGCTTGCATCCGCGCATTCGCTACTCTCGGGAAAGATGTCGCCGCAAATCATTCTCCGATCGATTTCCAAACGAATTGGTATTGTTGACCGGAAGAACTAACGACTCCTCCAATGCATGCTAAAATAGAGTCTGCGAAACGCTTCAGGAGAGGAAAATAACGGTCGCCGGTCTCTTTCAACCGTGTTTGCCTACGGATTTTCAGGGTACAACAATGGCCTTCCAATCTGCGAAAATCCCGATCCAGATTCGGGGATGAGGGGTTACCCACCTGGGAGAGCAATTCCTCTTAAACTGTCGCGTATATTTGCCAATGGATCGGAATGCAGATGTCTGCACAGCCAGAGGAGAGCTTCATCCAGTAAAAGTATACAAAGCATCGTTTTCAAGATAAAGCCCCTGGCCAAAACCCGGCAGCTTCTTCGCGTGATGTGCGTTTTGGATACTGGATAGCCACTGCCTCTCATAGAAGGTCATCAGGAGAACAGGCAGGTTCGCGGTATTCCCAGCCGGGCGTTTTACCCCAGAATACGAGATTACAGGCACTCACTTTTAAGCTGCCAGAACACCGGCCGATCCATCGGTGACTATAGGTACATGGCTATCGATCTCGAGCTTTCGCAATGCGTTTTCCACCGGCTGTTGGGCATTGATAACGTACAATTGTGCGCCCAGCCGAGCGGTTCGGTCTCTTAGGCGCATGATAAGTCGAGCGGTAGCACTGTATACGTTTTTCACGCTGGACATATCGAGCAGATAAATATCGGCATTCTGCTCCATCATTCTCATGCACCGGGAAATCTCGTTTTCCAGATCCCAGAGCGTAAGATAAGGCGGGATTCGGATGGTTCTGGTTTCTGCACTTCGCATTTGATCCTCCTTGATCGCGACAGCACCCGTCGTGGAAGCCTTCATACAAACCATATCGGAAGGATATTGCTGGAACTTTAGTCCGCGACAGCTACATCACGGCTCCACAACACAACGGGGAGATTCGGTACCTGGAAGCTTTATGTCCCGGGCCGCAATGATTTTTAACAATTGGCTGACCAGACTACTATTTTCACTCATGCCCGGGTCTCCTTGCGTGACACTGCTCTGGCCACCAGAAAATCACTGCAGCGGAGTCCCCGCCTCCTGCAATTTGTAGAAGCATTTCGGGCACCAACGACATAGAAGGCCAAACATTTCTCATTCTCAGAAAACTCCCATGAAAAAAACGCTTGCCTATCCCGCCGAGTACGGTATCGTACGTCTGGTGGAAACCTCCGCTCATCTGCTTCCCCGCTCTTTAACGCTTGCGTTAGGGGCATCTGCAGGAACATTGCTTTACCGCTCAGGCGTGTACCGGAAAATCGTCATGGCCAACATGAATCATGTGGGATTTCCTGCTGAGCCATCACGCGAAGAGATCATCCGCAAGCTGTATCGAAACGTGGGCAGGTATTTTGCCGATTTCATACGTCCAAGCCAATCTCCCCCTCCGCATTCCATCGAAAACTACGAGCGAGTGGATTCGCTGTTCGGAGAGGGAAAGGGCATACTCGTGCTTCTTGGCCATTTCGGCAATTGGGAGATACTGGCGACCATTTTTGGAAGGAGTATCGATAAGCTCAACGTCATTGCCAAGCCGATGAAGAATACAATGGTACAGGAATGGCTCGACCGTAAGCGTGCTTCGACAGGAGTCCAGACCATCTACACCCGTCAGGCACTCCGCAAGTCCCTGGGGGTACTTCGCTCCAACGGCATGCTCGCGGTCCTTATCGATCAGTATGCCGGAACTGAAGGATCACCTGCACCATTTCTGGGCAAGGAGGCCAGTACGATCCGGGCTGTGGCGTACCTGACACACAAAACCGGATGCGGTGTTCTTCCTACCTGGGCCCTCATGCAGGAAGACCGCACCTATCGGGTGATGCTGCAAACGCTCCAACCGCCCGTTACCAGAGGCATGACCACCGAAGAAGCGGTTGCCGCCTACCAGAAACAGCACAACGATATTCTTTCTGAGTGGATTCGTGAATACCCGGAACACTGGTTCGGCTGGTTCCACAAACGGTTCCGCAAATATGCACGATATTGAACTTTGAAATTCCCGGAAATTACGAGGCGGCAGGTTGCCGTGCCCCTTTGCAGCGAACATCACCAGGTCTGCCTCAAAAGGCGGCATACCCCGGAAACCGTGGAAAAGGAATTACATCCCGGATATTCTGCATACCGGTGACAAGCAGCAATAGTCGCTCGAATCCAAGCCCGAATCCCGCATGGGGTGCTCCCCCGTATTTTCTGAGGTCGAGATACCACTGGTACTCGTGCTCATCCAAGCCCTGATCGCGAATCTTTGACAAGAGTACATCGTACTGGTCCTCTCGCTGACTTCCCCCTATAAGCTCTCCACCCTTGGGGACCAGAAGATCCATGGCTCTGACGGTCTTCTCGTCCTCGTTGAGCTTCATGTAAAAGGCTTTGATCTCTTTTGGATAATCATACACAATAACCGGAGCATTGTAATGCTGCTCGACCAGAAATCGCTCATGCTCTGACTGTAAATCGCTGCCCCAGGAAACTTTGAACTCGAACCTGTCGTTATTCTTTTCCAGAATGGCCACAGCATCGGTGTAGGATACTCTCACAAACGGTTTCTCCGCAATCATACGCAGGGTGTCCAGAAGCGAGGTGTCCACTCGAAGATTAAATAACTCCAGATCCTCGGCATCCCTCTCCAGCGCCCAAGTGATCAGATACCGCACGAACTCTTCGGCAAGGTCCATGTCTCCAGCGAGGTCACAGAACGCCATCTCAGGCTCTACCATCCAGAACTCCGCCAGATGTCGTGAAGTATTGGAATGCTCAGCACGAAATGTTGGACCAAATGTGTAGACCTTGCTGAGCGCAAGCGCATACGCTTCGGCTTCGAGCTGCCCGCTAACCGTCAAACGGGCCTGCCCGGAAAAGAAATCCTGTTGCCAGTCGATGCCGCTTTCGGAATTACGTGGCAGGTTTTCCGGGTCCAGTGCAGTAACCGTAAACTGCTTTCCTGCACCTTCCGTATCGTTAAGCGTAATGAGCGGTGTATGGACATACTGAAAACCCCGCTCGTTAAAGAAGCTGTGAACAGCAAAGCTCAAAGAACTCCGGATTCGCGCGACTGCCCCAAGTGCGTTGGTGCGTGGCCGAAGGTGGGCGATGGAGCGGAGAAACTCGAAACTATGCCGTTTTTTCTGCAGAGGATATTCCTCCGGTGCTTTCCCATGCACCTCGAGGCTGATTGCCTGAAGTTCGTATTTCTGACCTTTTCCGGGAGAATCCACCAGCGTTCCCTCCACCGTGACACTGCTCCCGGTAGTCAACGATGCCACCTTGTGCTTGTAGCCCTCGATAGTTTCATCGACAACCACCTGCAGACCAGCCAGCGATGAACCGTCATTGATCTCCAGAAACGAGAAGGTTTTCGAATCCCGCCTGGTACGAACCCATCCCGACACCCGGATGTCGACTCCGCTACCCTCAGACCTCAGGGCCCCATGAATACTCATGCTCTTTATCGCCATAGCCTCCCCTTTTTCTTAGCCTTCAGCAAACGCGATACCAGTTTCCATTCACTCGGCTCAAGGTCGATCTCCCTCCACCTTCTCTGGGCTGCTGTTTCCGCTATGCGCCTGAGCATTATCGGGAGATCCTCGTTTTGCAATGATCCGAGAATTCCAACGATGCGGCGTCGGGGTTCGGGCAGGCTGCTTTCGGAAATGGCACGACCTATCGGCTGGTACCCAATAGTGCCAAAGG
>JBEPYC010000245.1:0-6466 GCA_041641555.1 Chitinivibrionales bacterium
AAAGCAAAAAAGAAGAAGAGTGGAAAAACAGTTGTTGTGCAGGAAGAAAAAGAAGAGAGGGTTGAATCTGATTCGACGGAGCAGGATGTTTTCAGTCATGTCTCCTCCGCGTGCGATTTCCGCTCCGTGCCATTCGGCATCGAGCCTTCAGCTCTTATGGCGCTTCTGAATACTGACCGGTCGCCGGCCGTTGCCCACGAAGATTCTTCAAAGTACACGTATATGATTGAGGAAGCAGGGGTTCGCTTTTCGGTTCTTTTCTTTTTCAATACGTCTGAAAGGCTCTATCGCTACGATATCCTGGGTGACCTCTTTGCTGCCGATTCCATAAACACAGCGGTGCGCACCCAGGCCAGGCTGCTCAAAAAAGCCATGGTTCGGCAAGCTGGCAAGCCAATAAAAACTTCGATGATAGGGTTGTTTGATCTAAAGAAGGAGCAGCTCAGCCCGATGGCATGGTGGCAGTGTGATGGAAACCGGGCATGGGTAGGGATTATTCGAGAAGATAACCGGTATCGGGCACGTACTACGGTCATGGCATCCGAAAAAGTAGTAAGCCCAGGCGTTGGCCTTCCTGTTCGCGCCAAATGGATCACTAAAGAAGAACAGTGAATTCCCGAAGAGTGAGCAGGGCAACTCCGACAAGCAGTAAAGCATCGAGCCACGCCTGCAATACAGAAATGAGGGGGGTTCCTTTTTTTCTGGAGGATTGCTTGAGCATATGTTGTTGTTGCCAATGCAGCAGTTTTTCGTGCCTGAAAGAGCTCTGTCTCTCAATTCTGTGCAAACGCAGCACATCAGGGGCGAGAGGGTCGGGTACCACCATGTCCTGCTATTTCTGAGATATCTACTATGAGGATTATACATCCTCTGTAAGTTACATTCCAATGGGTTTCCAAAAAACAAGACCATTCAAACAATTCGCCGTAATCGATTTCGTGCTGATCGTTTCGCTCCTTATCGGTTCCGCAGTTTCGTTCCCGCTCGTCTGGTCCTCTCCCGGAGGAACGACGGTGCAGGTGTTTTGCGGGAAGGCATTGCGGGCAGAATACCCTCTGGATAATGACCGACGTTTTTTTATACGCGGAGAGCTTGGAGAGGTAGCAGTTGAGATTGCGGACCAGAAAGCAGCCATTGTTTCCTCCAGTTGTCCACGAGGGTTATGTATGCAGATGGGTGAAATCGGCAAGGCAGGGCGGCAGATCGTCTGTGCGCCCAATCACCTGATTGTAAAAGTAGTCCAAAAAGGAACCCACGACACCTGGACTCCTGATGCCGTTACACCATAAGCAAGAAAGTACCCTACCCGAACGGACTGCGCTTCTCTGTGTGGCACTGCTTCTGCACGCCGCAGAGTTTTTCATTCCACGGATTCCCCTTTTCCCATGGCTGAAACCGGGACTTGCCAATATCGTCACCATTGTATGGATCATTCGATACGGCGCCCTCGATGCTGTCGTGATGTCGATGCTTCGCATCTGGATTTCGGGTTTTTATTTCGGGTTCTCTTTTGTTACGCTATCCCTGAGTCTGTCCGGTGGTCTGAGCGCAACGATTACCATGGGCATTCTCTGGACGGTTCTGGGGAAACGCACACTCCTGGGCACGATCGGTCTGGGTATAGCCGGTGCTCTGGTTCACAACCTGGGCCAGCTGGCTGTGGTTTACCTGCTTCTGGTACCGGTTTCAGGCATCCTTCTTCAGCTTCCCTTCATGTTGCTGGCTTCGGCTGGTTTCGGTGCTCTGGTTGGTGCGACAGCTGGTCCCCTGTGGGATCTCGCGGAAAGCCGGAAAGTGACGGCACGGACCGTGACTGATGCCTCGGGTAATACGGTGACGTTCAAGAGGGCCGCCGCAGGAATCGGCCTCCTTGGAGTCAGCGTGTTGCTGGTTTTTCTGAAAGACTTCCGGGTGCTGGGGGGTATCGCTTTCGCGGCCACTCTTGCGGGTGTGTGGCTCAACAAATCATCGGTACGGGCAGCATTTCGCCCCGCTACCCGCTTCTGGCTTCTGTTTGTCTTTGTCGGGGTACTCCACGTGGCGTTTACACAGGGAAAACGGATTCCCGCCATTCCTGTTATCACCTACGAAGGACTCCGGCAAGCCGTCGAACAATGGTTACGCCTCTGGACATGGCTCCAGTTCACGTTCCTTCTCCGGCGCGTACATTTTCAGGACACGTTTCTTGCGTTTTTCCAGAAGCTTTTTCCCCGGCACCGCCAGACCCTTGTTGCAGGGATGCTCGCACTGGAGCATCTTCCCGATGTCTTTGCCCTCGCAAAGCCACTCCTCCGTTCGGGTCGCTTTTTTTCAATCCGTCACCCGGTTGTTTCGGTTTCGAGATTTCTGGAAACAGGCTACGAAGAAATTGCGCTGCTTATTGCAGATGAGCCCAAAGCAACGGATGCTCACCCCCAGGGTGGAAACCCTGCTGCTATCCGCGGGACCAGAACGGGCACCTCCGCTACAAGCTGACTTTACGTACGATTTTCTCGCCATGAAAAGTTCGCCGTGCCAGATACAGAAGCACAAGGCTCGCGAACACCATCGCGACCCCAAATCCGACATCGGCCATTCCAGTTGTGAGCTTTACGCCGATAAGCAGCGACAGAATAAGCAGATTCACAAAATGAATGAGGCGCGGATTTGGCAGCTGCACGGAAAGCCAGGCTGCCGAGGTAATATTGACCAACGATGCCGAGGCATAAAGTAAAAAACCTCCGGCATCGTGCAGTTCTGCTGGGTTGCCCGCGGAAACCGTAATGAGCCGGGAAACACCGAAAGGGAGCCCGCCCATAAGAAGGGCCATGAAGAACCCGTAGGCGACCTTCCCGTACAATACGGCACTGCGGGATACTCCCGAGGTAAAAAGCACCTCCAGAGACCCCGTCAAGCGCTCACTGATCATCGAGTTTCCGCTGACCGTGCTCACTACCACGACCGAATAGAATACCCACCAGAGGCGTGCGGCAAGTGTCTCATAGGGGTTTACCGTAAAAACGGCACTATAGACCAGAAGAATGAAGACGTACACGAACATTGTGCCTTTATCGTTTCCGGCAAAGCTCGCCCATTCCCGCTTCATGACAGCCATGACTTGGTTCATCGTTGCTCACCCCTCAGCTGATCCCGGAGAGAAACCTCTTCGGGCCGGATCTCGAGAACGTCGATATCTTCGACAACAAGCATTTTGACGATCTCGGGGATGTGCCTTTCCGGATGCAACAGTGCTATCCTCCAGAGCCGGTCCCGCTCAGGAAGGACCTTTCCAACGGGGGCTTTTCCCAGGACCTCCTGGACCTTTTCGGCAGGTCCATTCACACGCAATTGCCACCATTTCTCCAGATCGGCCTGGTCTCCGCGTGAAAGCTCCGACAACCTTCCATCGCGTAAAACGCCTACTCGATTACAAAATCGCTCGATAGGCTCGAGAACATGCGAACTGATCAGCATCGTACACCCCCGCCCCCTGGCCTCTTCGACAAGGGAATAGAAATGCTCGTAGGCCTCCATATCCAATGCCACAACGGGTTCATCGAAAATGCACAGAGCCGGCCACCCCAAGAACGCGCGTGCTATCGAGGCCTGCATTTTCTGTCCCCGCGAAAAATGTTTCACTTTTTCTTCGGCCGAGTAAATCGAAGTCTCCCGCCAATGGGAGTCGAGATAATGTTCCAGATCGTTGAGAGAAACACCTTTAACCGAAGCGAAGAACTCCATGTTTTTCCGAAATGAGAGATTCCCCGAAAAGCCATCGTGCTCCAGAATCACCCCCATCTTCCGGTACACTTCGGTTCGGTGTTCCCAGGGATCGTTGCCAAACACTCGAATCTGCCCGCTGTCGGGTTTGAGCAATCCGAGCAGATGCCTGATAAGGGTGGTTTTGCCTGCGCCATTGAGCCCGACCAGCCCGTAAAAATCGCCGTGTCTCAGCTCGAGATTTACGCTGTCGAGCACCGCCCTGGTCTCAAAGGCACGGTGGAGACTCTTGGATTGCACTGGAAATTCATTCATACGGTACAAAATCGCATTTGGCGAAAATTCATGCCCCCTCCTGCAGGATATCTTCGAAATGGTCTCCTCTCGGAGTTGTATTTTATGGGTTCATGAAAATCATCGTTGCACAGACAGCCGGTTTTTGCATGGGCGTGAAACGCGCGGTCGATATGGCCATCGACCGATCGCTGTCGCCCGTAGACAAGCTCTATACTCTCGGTCCGCTCATCCATAACAGGCAAACGGTCGAAACACTCAGTGCCCGCGGGGTAACGACGCTGGAAAAGGGTCAGGAGCCCGATGAACCATCACAGGTTCTGATCCGAGCACATGGCGTACCCCCTGAAACCGAACAGGAATTCAGAAAAAAAGGTCACGAGCTTATCAATGGTACCTGTCCGAAAGTAATGACCGTTCATCGAGTCATCCAGAAGTATCGCGCACAGGGCTACGATATCGTAATAACCGGTGATGAGGGTCATGCGGAAGTTGTCGGACTTCAGGGATACGCGGGTGAGGTCGGGCATCTCGTGCATTCTCCCGAGGAAGTAGCGGCATTGCCGGACCGGGAAAAAATCTGTCTGGTCTCGCAGACCACCTTCGATAAAACTACCTTCGAAGCGATTTCCCAGCGCATTCAGGAACGTTTCGCGGGAAAAGAAGTCGTGATAAAGAAAACGATCTGTTCGGCGACCGATAGACGTCAGAGCGAAACAAAGGAACTGGCGCAGCAGGTGGATGCCATGATTGTGGTGGGCGGAAAGCACAGCGCCAACACGCTTCGACTTGCCGATATCGCAGCAGCTTCGGGCACTCCCACTCAGCATGTGGAGACCGAGCGTGAAATCGATCTGGAGAAACTGGGCAACTGCAGCACGGTCGGCATCACCGCAGGAGCATCAACGCCGGGATGGGTAATCAAACGAGTGATCGATTATCTTCAGATGTTTGCCCAGCGACAACGTCCAACGCTTGGCAACCGGACAAAGCAACTTCTGGATGTACTGGTGAATCTGAATGTGTTCGTCGCTCTTGGCGCAGTCGGTATGTATGTGGTGTCCGCGATACTTCAGGGGGTGCCATTTTCAGTAGATATGCTCTGGACCGGCTCGGTTATTTCGTTTCTCTATTTCTTTTCGATGTACCTCTGGAACAGCCTGACAAATATTGAGTCGATCAAACACCTGGGAATGAGCAGATACGAGTTCTATCATTCACACCGAAGGCTTCTTTTTGCTCTCGCGCTGGCAAGTATTGCCGGGATTCTCTTGCTGGGGTACATCACGAATCCCGGCCTGTTTTACTTAATGCTTTTTCTGACAATCGCAGGATCGTTGTACCATTTCGTCATTGTGCCCCGCGCTCTGCTTCCACTTTTTCGCTATCGGAGTATCCGGGATGTGCCCACGTCGCGCGATTTATTCGTCGCACTCGCCTGGGCAGTGCTTCTGGCCTTCGTCCCCCGTACGTTTCTCCCTGCATTGACACCTGCCATTTCGACGTTCGCGGTCTTTCTGTGGGTGTTTGTCCTGGCCTACCTTCGGTCCCTCATCTTTGACTTACGGGATATCGAAGGAGACCGGATCATGGGTCGTGAAACATTGGTAACGATCGTAGGGGAAAAGCGAGTTCGTGCGGGAATGCGCGTGGTTATTCTGGCCTGCTCGATTCTGGTGGCTGCGGGTGCGGTACTGACTCCGAACCTCGGGGTGACTCAACGGATCGCATGGATATTGCAGCTCGGTGCGCTTCTTTACCTCTATTTCTTTGCCAGAAAAATGCGCTCCCATCGAATTCCGCACCCCGCCATTTTTGCCGTCTTTGCTGATCTGCCTTTTTTGTTGTGTACCCTCGGTGCAGTTATACCGTATGGAGTATGGGCTCTCGGCACGTAGCGTAAAACTCTTTGCTTCCCGGGGGATTACTTCAGCGACTTGTTCTGGCGTTTTCAAACACCAGGGAAAGCGACGCTTCCCCACGGACCGACAATCGCGTTTTCTATAGTCATGCCAGCCTGTAGATTCGCAGAACGAATGATGATACTGTTGTAGAGCCGGCAGCCCGCAGGTATTCTGTTTTCTTCGCACCAGACATACTCCCCCACGGCTTGAGCAGCCTCCCTGCTCAATGAGACGGGGACGACACGCTTGTGCACAGAATCAAGATTGAGCCAGGAAGGAAGTCGAAGGTCAACGGTTCCATCGATAATGTCAAAATGCACCTTCGCGTAGGCATCGAGTGTTCCGGTATCTTTCCAGTACAGGTCCTCCACAAGCATGACTTTTACCTGTAAGCCTCGTTCCCGAGCCCTGCTCCAGATGGGAACAACCGAAAAGTCCTCAGCTGTAAGAATGTCGAGAAACTCTCTGCGGTAGAATGCCATTCCAATGAAATCACAGGAGGCGACTCCCTTTGCTTGGACCGAACCGCCCGAAGTGCCCAGGTAGTCGCCGGAATCAGGATCGTAGAG
>JBEPYC010000246.1:0-6448 GCA_041641555.1 Chitinivibrionales bacterium
ATTATCCCCCACTCGGGTAGTTACCACAACAGTTTCGCAGGACATGGAAAGTGGAATCATCTGAGAAATGCCACCTATGTGCCGGGAGTACGTGAAAAGACAAATATCCACTCCACTAAGTACTGCGGGAAGTTCTTCGTACTCAACCGAGCCGAGAAATGTAACTGGATGAGATAGCTTTTGGGCGGCACTCACCATTTCTTCTCGCAAGGGGCCATCGCCGATGACCAGGCCTTGTAAGTGGCTGTGTTCTGGTAGTCTTTCCAGTACGTGAATGAAATCAAGGGGAGCGTTTTCCGCGGAAAGTCGACAACTGTAGAGTATCGTTTTTCGGTCGGGCTCCAGATGTGCGTTCTTGCGTTCCAGAAGATCCGAAAGACCGGAACTCCCCGAATTCTTGAACATCTCAGTGTCTATTCCTGCATAGCAGACCTGAATCTTTCGGCCCCGGATACCGTTTTCCACCAGTTCAGATCTCAAGTCGGTGCCATCGACCAGTATGGTTTCCGATCGATTGAGCATTAGCCGCATGATACTTTTTTTGATCAATGCTCCCCAGAATGAACGATAGGGGTGGGCGAACATTACACACCCACTGGCGGCAATCACTCTTTTTCTGAGCACAAAAGCAGCTGCATATACGAATACCTTTAAAAGGAGACCTTCGCCGAATGTTACCTGCCATAATGCATGTCTACGTAAAAGCGGCAATGATCGTAGGAACCCGAAAGCTATTCGAGCAGCTGAGCCAATAGTATAAGAAAAACGCGGTGAGCGATATGGAGAATCACTTGGATCCACCGTTACGGGAAAATAGCTGAAATGCTCCGAAAACAAGGGCTCCTTTCCTACTCGGAAGTGCACAACGGATACCTGGACGCTTGCCTTCCCGTAAGCTTCGGCCATCTGCAGGTTCCAGCGCTCCATGCCACCGGGACCGGGGGGGAATTTGTGCGTAATAAATGCAATGGATCGATTGTTCATGATAGAGTATTTCATCCTTATTAGATTCCCTTAAAATACACGGGACTGCAGAAAATATGCATATTCTATGTATTTTCGATTAGTGCATATACTTATAGTCAGGGAAAAAGGAAACAGGCAAAACTGATGATTAGCAACTTCGCATGGGTGGTTTCATGGAAAATAACGCATCGGTGTAATCTGCGTTGTGTCTATTGTAACCCTAAGGAAATTGCCCCCGTTTCGCACTCGGAGGCTGGCGATCCCGAAGAGATAATTCGAAAAATCGCCGGTTTCCGGCCTAAGTATCTCAACATAACCGGGGGAGAACCAACTCTGGTCGAGAGCCTCCATCGGGTCCTCAAGTTCGCCCGCGAGAACTGGAATCCTTCTACGTATGTCGTGCACAACGGATCGGCACCGGACAAACTCGTTCCGCTTCTTCCGTATTTGGATCGATTTGTGATAAGCCTCGATGGGCCCGGGGAGAAGAACCGGGAAACCAAAGGGCTTGATGGTGATCGTGTGCTTACTCGCCTCCAAAAGATTGTGCCGGATGCACGTGCTGCCGATGTCGATATGTCTATCAATTGCGTCCTGACTCGTGATATGCTGCCACACATGCGAGAGTTGGCCATGTTGGTGCGAGATCGAACACCGGAAGTAACGTTGTGTTTCAGCACGCTTGTTCCACCCCTGAGCCCGGATTCGATACTCTCCAATCCGGCTGATCTCGACACATTTCAGCGAGAATATCGTCGGCTTCGAGAAGAGAAATTCAATGTGGTGCAGACAGTCGATCACATGCTTTCTCATCCAGACTATCAGCGTGTTCAGTGCTATAATCAGTTTTTTACATTACGGGTGAATCCTGAGGGAAAGATCAGTTCCTGTGCAATGAATGTCCCGATACATGCAAAAGAATACGCCCAGAAATGGAAGAAGCTATTCACGCGCGACGGGATACAGCGGGCGCGGGATATGGCAAAAAAGTTTGTTAACAATCGGGTGCGCAGTACCATTGATTTTACTTGCACAACGGTGTGTCATTGCGAAACCTGGCTCGACCTTCTTTTCCTTAATCGTACAACCGATGCGACGCCAATTTATTTGAAAGGTCTGGTTGGCCGGGTGAGCGAAAAGGAATTGCAGGAAATGAGTGAGTTCGTTCGGAGTAACATAAATAGTTCATTTGATCTCGATCTTTTCCGCCACGAAATGGGAAAAAGTGGATCATACAGGAGTGTAAAGAAGCGTGCCGAATAGCTACTGGATCCGGCGGGTTGCTGTTGCTGCGGGCACACTTGCGATCTTGTGGCTTGGCTGTACACCCGAGGATTCACTAATAAACAAATCCCGGAAGTATCGTGTCGATATCACGGTCGAGGGCAACGGGGATATTACTCGGTCGACGTCTCAGAACCCGGTAACTGATGGAGATACCATTATCCTTTACGGTATTCCGGGCAAAGGGGCATTCTTTCTTTCCTGGGATGGCGATACCCAAAGTGTGGCCAATCCTCTTATTCTCGAGGTGCGAAAAGATTTGTCGGTAAAGGCCGTTTTCAAAACGCGTCCATCAGGAAGCATGGTTCTCATTTCAGCTCGCGACAGTTCATTTCAGATGGGGTCAATTGGGGAGCTGGCTGTTGGGGATCTCGAGCAACCCGCCCACCGGGTGCACTTCACCTATGACTTTTTTCTGCAAAGCCATGAAGTGACTGTGGAACAATATCGAGAACTTATGGGGAAACCCAATGTGGATGGGAACGATAGTCTGCCTGTGCGAAATGTTTCGTGGTACGATGCTGTCTTATACTGTAATGCCCGGAGTAAGGCCGAGGGATATGACACGGTGTACTCATACACGGCAGTATGCAAGGAGAATCAGAGCTGCCCCTATGTACTGGAAAACCTTACAATACACTATGATCGATTCGGGTACCGACTGCCCACAGAAGCTGAATGGGAATATGCGTGTCGGGCAGGGACGAACACTCAGTTTTTCTGGGGGAACCGGCAGGATTCTGCGGGAGCCTATGCATGGTATTTCGAGAATGCCGATGAGTCCGCGCGGCGGGTAATGCAGAAGCATCCTAATGGGTTTGGATTGTATGACATGGCTGGGAATGTCGCTGAGTGGGTCAATGACTGGATGGCTCGCTACCCCGACAGCTCCGTACTTAACCCAATAGGACCTTACGAACAATCCTACGCGGAATATGAAGAAAGCGGTGAACGACCCGTTCGGGGAGGCGCATATGGGCTCCCGGTTGCTTATCTTCGTTCCAGCGGGCGACGCTATGGTCCGTACGAAACTGCCCCAAAGATCAAGCTTCGGGGGATTGGTTTCAGACCTGCATTGGGGACATTTTATACATCGAGTGACTGGAACGCTTCATCCTCTACGGAAGACCGCAAATCCACGGTAGTCATCGATGGAAAACACTCCGATTTGTTAGGCTTTCTGGGGTCTACGAAAATGCGGTTGGCATTCGTGCAGGATTTCGGTGCACTCGACAAGAAACTTTTCGTGTTGGATTATACCGGGGCGAAACCAGAGCTTCGTGTGCTGCGCGACAGTGTTCCTATGGCAACCCCGAGCATCAGCCCTGATGGACAAACTGTCGCGTACGGGTCATATGCCGAAGGGTACGATGGATACTCTGAAATATCGCTGCAATCGGTAATGGATACCTCGGCACGGGGTCTTGGAAAAATCCCTGATGGATTTATCCCCCGCTGGTGGACCGGAATCGGTCAGACTGACACGTTCCTTATCTACACCGATGGCGCCTCGATGAATGTCAATCAGAAATGGCTTTCTGAAAAAACGTATCGTCGCCAGGTTTCGGGCACCAAACCAGTCGGTGGTCCCGAGGTACTTTGGGATATCGGTTCGTATCATGGAGGGCTTTCCCGCGACGGGCGATTCCTGGCGACGGGCTACACAAAAACCAAGCTGATAGACCTGCAGATTAACGACACGGCTTTGTTCTATTTCGAGACTCCGTACAATGGCAGGCATGATAACGCACAAACATGCAATGTCTCCATTTCCCCCAGTACCGTTCGAACCGATGAAGTTCTTTTGCTGGATTTTGGATATAGCAGGCAGAGTGAGCTGGTAGGCTCTTCTTATGGCGTCCACGAATACATTTTCAAATGCAATAGCAAGCTACTGAGTTGGGAGCATGTCGAAGACTGGTACTATCGACCTGCAGGGTTCAATTCATGGAACCATGTTGAATACACGAATCATCCCGATTACGCCGTGGCAGTTGCTCAGAGCAAATACTCGGATTCCTCTGATGCAATTTTCATTATCGATCTTAACGAGGAGAACCGATATCTTCGAATTGCATCCGGCAAAAATCTTCGATATCCCGGTGCATGGATCGATCCATTCGAAGTTCCTGAGAGTCCGGATCCTTACCATGACTTTGGCCGGTACGATGTTCCGGTGCAATGGACTTCGCAGATCCTGCTTGCACAAAAGCTCCGGCTTCTCTGGAAACGGAGGAACGAAACAGAAGTCGCGTTCTTTGGGAGCTCGCCTATGTCCTACGGTGTAGAGCCCGCCGCTCTGGAAAGCTTTGTCGGGGTGAATTTCGCATCCCAAGCGGATTTTCTGGGAACGCCGGTTGCGCTTTCCCGAGACTATGCGCTGGTGCACTTACCCAAACTCAAAGCTGTTTGTCTCGATCTGGCTCCCGGTGTTTTGGATCGCGATCCCGATGCCGAACCGTTGCGCTTGAATGGACTCTATGCAAGTAAAGGATACGAGCTGGATAAATCGTACAATTTCTGGCGAGATAGTATACCTCAGAGTGTAATGGGACGAATAGCTCAGTTCGACTCTTCATCGTGGCATAGCGTTGATTCAAACGGTTTCTTCCGCCATAGACGCCAGCAAGGAGCATGGGGTACGGCACTGCTGGAAGGGGACGATTACACCCTAAACGATGTACACGTACAACGCAATCTCAGGGATCTTGAAATTCTATGCGATTCCGCGGCGGCCAAGGGCGTCCAGGTGCTGGTGGTGAATTTCCCTCAGGCACCTGGTTACAAAAACACAAGTCTCGCAGGGAGATTTGGACCCCGAAACGAGACCATGGATTTGCTGATTTCGCATCTCAGAGAACTGGAAGAGAAGAAGAGCAATTTTCACTTCTATGATGCTAACGAAAATGGAAACCATGATTATACATCCGACCATGCACTTGATGCGAATCATCTTCAATATGCAGGAGCTTTACGTCTTACTACCCGGCTGGATAGTGTGTTAGTGGAGATCTGTCATTGATGCAGACGGCATACACCCGCTTGTTCAGTAAATAACAAAGCACAAGAAAACCGACTGAGGGATACGGACCAGCACAATCGCCGCGGATCATTACCGCTATGGAGGTGGTAATGCTGCCTTCACGCGGTAGCCAGAAATCGAGTATTTTTATTTGCGGTTCACCTTTAATGCCCGTGTGGCACCGCGATAACGGCATGCGGGTTTTGTCCCTGATTGGAATCTCCCACAAATGGCTCTTCACATCATCGAAAAACGTGAGGCTTCGCGCGAGGAATGGAAAAGGGCGGCATCGGAGTACCCGTTCGCGACCATTTTTCATACTCCCAAGTGGGCAGAGCTTTTTATGGGGGCACAACCCGGAAGGTATATCGCTCAGGCTACATTTGTTGTATTCTCTGATGAAAAGAATGCGATAATCCCAATGACGGTTCGTCGGAGAATGTTCGGCCTCTTTTCATCGGTGCAGTCATCGCCCGCAGGAGCATACGGCGGCTGGATTTCCGAGCACGAGCTATCACCTGAGCATGGACGGCTCCTGTCTCGCGAGCTTCTTGGTTTGAAAGATCTTACGTGGATAGAAAACCCTTTTGACCCTCTGACGGGTTCCTTCGCTCTGCCGTCATATACAGAGGACTTCACTCAGGCTGTTAACCTTCGAATGAACCCTGATCCACGAATTCGTTCCTCCAGGGCTCATCAAAAAGCTCTCAGGAAATCCTCACGGAGTGGTATAATCATAAAGAAAGCCGATACCTGGAATGAATACGAACGCTATTACGAGTTATATCAGGATTCGTTGAAACGGTGGAAGGATAGAGGATTGCCGACAGGAGATGCTTATCCGTTGCGGCTTTTCCGGCTGATATTCGAGACGTGTCGAGAACAGGCGGAGTTGTGGTATGCCCGAAAGGACAATGAAACGCTTTCGGGGGCATTGTGTTTCTACTGGAATAACCATGCTGTTGCCTGGCATGGTGCTGCAGCAAGCGGTGCATTAGCACTTCGTCCGAATAACCTTTTGTACGAAGAAATGATTCAGGATGCTGCAAAGAGAGGTTTTTCCTGGTTTGACCTCAATCCTTGCGGAGGGTTTCGGGGAGTAGCAGCGTTTAAGGAGCACCTCGGTGCACAAAAAATACCTCTACGAAAAGTGTCGAAGCGTTCGGGGGTAAGATC
>JBEPYC010000247.1:0-6415 GCA_041641555.1 Chitinivibrionales bacterium
CATGCAAAAATATACCGTTTGCGGCGGCAACGGAGTGCGGCCAATGAAATCCCTGGACAGGATAGGTCGCTTGCAGTAGTGAGAATTGCAAATAGTAATCAAAATTCTTTGAATAGTGGTGTCTATCTGCATTTTTGCGTGGCGCTACTTGTATATAAAATGCTTTCTCGTGCGTTTTTTCGTGGCCTGCTCGGCAGGGGACGCGGAGAACGTGAGGCGATGAACCACGTTTCGGTAACTTAGGCGAGAAAACAAGTATTTTGAATCTCCGCCTGAATAGAGACTAATCCATAACTGCCTTGATCTACTATGACTAAAAAAACGACACCTGCTTCTCATTCCTACGAAGTAATACTGGACTCGGTTGCCGATGGCGTTTTCACTGTCGATAATCAATGGCGGATTACCAGTTTCAATACCTCCGCGGAGCGGATTACGGGTGTTTCGCGAAGCGACGCTATCGGGAGAAAGTGCTGGGAGGTCTTTCACGCCGATGTTTGTGAGCGACAATGCATGCTTAAACAGACCATGAATACCGGGAAATCGGTTGTAAATCGAACCGTCAACATTGTGAACACTAAAGGGAGTCAGGTTCCGATCAGTATATCTACCGCCTTACTCAAGAGTAAGTCAGGAACAATCGTTGGCGGCGTCGAGACTTTTCGCGACCTCAGCGAAGTCAGGGAATTGAGAAAGGAACTTCTGGAAAAGCATACTCTGGGCGATATCGTTACCGGTGACCACGGCATGCTTCGGATTTTCGATACTTTGCCCGCAATTGCCGGCAGTGAGGGAACCGTCCTGATACTTGGCGACAGCGGCACGGGGAAAGAACTCCTGGCACGGGCAATTCATAATGCCAGTGGGCGTAGCACCGGGCCGTTTGTTGCGGTCAATTGTGGGGCTTTGCCCGAGAACTTGCTCGAATCAGAGCTTTTCGGCTACAAAAAAGGAGCTTTTACCGATGCAAAATCCGACAAGCCCGGCCGATTCGACCTTGCTCGAGGCGGAACGCTATTCCTGGATGAGATCGGCGATGTTTCAAAGCAGATCCAGGTGAAACTGCTTCGAGTGCTGCAGGAGCGTGTCTACGAGCCGCTCGGAGGACAGGCACCAGTGAGCGCCGATGTCCGGATCATTGCTGCAACAAACAGGGATATAGGTGAACTGGTAGCGAGTGGTGAGTTCCGGACAGACCTCTACTATCGGATAAATGTCTTCACGATCCACCTTCCCGCGCTGGTGGAACGACGTGGAGATATACCGCTTCTGGTGCAGCACTTTCTCCATAAGCAGAACATCGCGCAGGGAAAGGATGTTCTCGAGGTTTCCCAAGAGGCAATGGCCCGATTGATGCGTCATGATTTCCCCGGCAATATCCGCGAACTCGAGAATGTTATTCATCATGCCGCAATCCTCTGTACGGGTGCAAGTATCGAGGTTTCCGATTTACCGGAGTATCTTTCGCAGTCACACCCGATAAAGCGAGCAGGCAGTACCGCTTCCGTTGATGAGTATGAACGGGGGATGATTCAGGAAATACTCAGGGATGCGGGAGGAAGCCGGACGGAAGCGGCGCGTCGGATGGAAATTCACCCATCGACGCTTTGGCGGAAAATGAAAAAGTACGGCATTAGCTGAACCAATGCCGCCGGCGTGATGGCCCGGAAACAGGGCTTGCTTACTCCAGGCTCATTAGCTTTTCCACAATTGAGTTGAGTTCGCCGCCTATGGGCAGATCGGAATCGTTTTCGACGATTGTACGGCCACTGTCCGCCAGGGCGACACACCGGGGATCGATGGGGAGTTGTCCGAGAAACCGAACACCGGCTTCCTCAGCCATCTGTTTGCCTCCGCCCGATCCAAAGATCGGCGTGCACTCGCCGCAATGTGGACAGGAAAAACCGCTCATATTCTCTATGACTCCCGCAACGGGAAGCTCCAGGCGCCTGCAGAAGTCAAGCGATTTGCGGACATCGAAAGTTGCAATATCCTGGGGTGTGGTGACGATCACCGCGTAATCGGGCTTGAGGGTCTGAATCACCGAAAGTGGTTCATCGCCGGTTCCTGGAGGCGAATCGACCACAAGATAATCAAGCGGGCCCCACTCCGTATGGCCGACAAATTGGGACAGTATCGCATGCTTGAGCGGTCCACGCCAGATAACCGAGTCGGTGAGATTCGGCAGAAGAAACTGGACCGACATTACCTTGAGGTATCCTTTGTTGTGTACAGGGGGAACGATCCGTTCCTGTGTACCCGCCGCAACCAGTTTTTCCATCCCCAGCATCTTGGGTATCGAAGGGCCGTGGAGATCGCTGTCGAGCAGCCCGGTTTGCATTCCACGCTGTGCCAGACTGAGGGCGATATTTGCCGCTACAGTGCTTTTCCCAACCCCTCCCTTACCCGAAAGTACAACTAACTTTTTCTGTATTTGTGCCAACGTTTGTTCCAAACGCATTGGGTCTGCTCCCTGGTGGGCCATACAATACTACCTACTTTCCCGTCAAAATGGTGACACCAGTGCATTACCGGCACTGGCCGTGCTGCGCACACATTCTCCCGACACTTTTTCTTCAAGAAGATTTGTATTCAATGCAATGGACGTGCCCATTGCAGTCATTGGGGCTACGCCAAGGGATTCGGTTCCCTTTCTGGAGAGGTCTTGCAGGTATGCAATGCAGGTCTTGCGTGTATGCAATGCATTCGTGTCTTTCCCGGAGTACGGAAAAACCGGAATCCTTGGCTGTAGGCGCCTTAGAGGGGTTTTCCGGGTGAGGCACGGTTTTTTCTATGTCCCTACCTCATGCAAACGGAAAAAATTGCGGTGACCTCCTGGAATGGAATTGTATCACCGCTGTGCGATGCCGCTGAGAGAGTCACCGTGTTCGATCAGGAAGAACGCCTGGAGCTTTCTTTCGGGTTCGGCAGCATGCAGCGCAAAGCGGAGATACTGCGGGAACACAGCGTAAACATTCTCATTTGTGGTGCATTGTCGGTAAGGGGCGCCCAGATTCTCGAGCAATGTGCCATTACCACGGTGGCCTGGGTATGCGGCCCGATCGACGAGGTAGTCCAGGCTTACCGGAAGGGGATGCTCAAGGGATCGACATTTTTCATGCCGGGTTGTGGGCGCGGAATCCGATGCCTGAAAGGTAAAGGGCGGAGGCACGGCCGCCACCAGCGCGCCATGAAATCCTCGGAAAATTCACGTCAAGGAGAGGAAAAAGGAAATGAAAATAGCGATCAGCGCGCAGGAACGTGAATCGGGATGTGCCGTAGATCCTCGATTCGGGCGGACACGCTTTTTTCTCGTGTACGATACCGTCACCCGGAACTTCACCCCACTGAGTAATCATCAGAACCTCAATGCCGCTCAGGGAGCGGGGATCCAAAGCGCCGGTACCGTCGTAAACGCGGGGTGCGGGGCGGTTATCACCGGTCATTGTGGACCGAAAGCGTTTGCCGCGCTGTCTCGAGCGGGAGTTGAAGTCTATTTGGTACCACAGAAGGACATGACCGTTGCGCAAGCAGTTGAACGCTTTGACAGTGGTGAGCTTACAAACGCCGTGTCGGCCGATGTCCAGGGGCACTGGTAGAGGCGCAAACGGGCTACTTCGAGGATGGTCAACAGGAGTATGAAAGGCCCGCGATGCAACTCTGGAGCATTGCCTCTGTGTTAGCAAGTATTAATACCAATTAACCTGAGTGGGAGTAATTATGAAAATCGCAATGCCGGTGGCCGATGGTCGTTTGTGTCTTCATTTCGGACACTGCGAACAATTCGTACTTATCGATGTAAGTGAAGATCGGAAGGTTGTTGCACAAAACGAGGCCGTGCCGCCGCCGCACGAGCCGGGGGTTCTTCCCCGGTGGTTGCATGAATCGGGAGTCACCACGATTATCGCTGGTGGCATGGGAATGCGGGCGCAGCAGCTTTTTCAGCAGTTTGGTATCGAAGTCATCGTTGGTGCCCCGCCTGATGATCCTGCGCAGGTGGTAAGCAGTTGGCTTGCCGGTACGCTCCAGACCGGAGGAAACGTGTGCGACCACTGATCGGAAGCTTGACTGGGGAAAGGGTGGAGATCGGTGAGCCACGCCTTTTCTTCGAAGCCACCCGGCGTCGTCTTCAGCGGAAACACCATGCGCACTGCCTGTTTCAAAATGATCCGCCTGTCGAGGGACTTCGGTTCTCTTTCCGGGATGACGGATCACTTCAGGCAAAAATCCTGTTCGATACGGGGCACCAGGGGTACGATGGCATGGTGCATGGCGGGTTGCTCTCGGCGGTTATCGATGCCTCGATGGCGCAGTGTCTGATGGGGCATGGAGTCGTTGCATATACCGCCGATCTTAAATTAACCTACAAAAAGCCCGTGGAAATCCATAGTGAAGCCCAGTTACAAACGCGTGTATACGAATCGTATGCAAACAAGCTGTACCGCCTGGAATCACTGGTGTTTCAACATGAAATGGTATGCGTCAGAGCGCATGCCCGGTTTTTTCGGGCACTATCAAAGGAGGGGTGAAATGCCACAAGGAGATGGAACCGGCCCGGCAGGCTTTGGCCAGCGCGCAGGGAGAAAAAGGGGTTTTTGCACCGGAACAGGTGCACCGGATTTCGGGGAGAATGCCGGATATCGTGGATGGGGACGCGGAATGAGAATGGAGCCAATCCGCATGCATCGGGGCTGGTGCGGATCGCTACCCGCAGCCTGGATTTCAGAATCCGAACTCGTGGCTCTCAAAGAGCAATCCGAAAATCTCCGACGCAGGCTCCATGAAGTCGAGTCCCGCATACGCCAATTAGATAGTAGCTCTCAGTAGATTCGGAAGGAAGCAGGTAACACCCCGAAGAAATGGCCGAGATCGGCAGCGCGGCACGAGTTCGTCTTGTGGGGGAACCGCCTGCCGGTACCGGCCGAATCCTCATCCCAAAGAGGTATATATGCCATTTCGAGATGGAACCGGTCCGTGGGGTATCGGAGCCGGCACCGGCCGGCGGCATGGCCTATGTGCAGCGGGAGCACGTTTGGGTTTTTGCCGGCGCGGACAGAACCTCCTCTCACTCGCGGGAGCAGCAGCGGCTGCTCTTGTTCTGAAAAAGTTACTGCATCCCGGTAGTCCTGTCAGGTCTCTACTGAGGCGACTTGTGAATACGTCAAAATAAAATCTCAAAGGGCCACTGCCAGAGTAATCCGATTGCAGGCCTACGTAAATAAAGACTGGTGACTGATAATGAACATTGCTATAGCAAGCGGTAAAGGCGGCACCGGGAAAACCACGGTTGCGGTAAATCTCGCGTCTGTTGTGAGCAGCAGCGGAACCACGGTCGAGTATCTGGACTGCGATGTCGAAGAGCCCAATGGACATCTTTTTCTTCGGCCGGAAATTTCTTCGACGACTCCATCGGTTGTGCCCGTGCCGGTTATCGATGAAGCCCTTTGTACGGCCTGTGGTGAGTGCGTTCAAATGTGCCGGTTCAATGCACTGGTTCGTCTGGGAGAGGCGGTAATGGTGTTTCCCGGTCTGTGTCACGGGTGTGGGGGATGCGTACTGGTGTGTCCTCGGAAAGCGATTGCCGAGACCACCAGAACCATCGGCACTATTCGCGAAGGCGTGGTGGGATCACTGCGGTTTGTCGATGGGCACCTTGAGGTCGGCGAAGCCATGAGTCCGCCGGTGGTCCGTGATGTTGTTTCGAGAAGCGATCCTAAACGAACTTCGATCATCGATGCCCCCCCCGGGACTTCGTGCCCGGTGGTTACGTCGATCTCTCGCGCAGATTTTATTCTGCTGGTCACCGATCCCACACCGTTTGGCCTCAACGACCTTGGTCTCGCGCTCGATCTGGTTAGCACGCTCAATATTGCCCATGGAGTCGTTGTCAACAGATCGACCGGTTCCGACCGGGTCCACCGGTTCTGCGAGGGACGTAACGTGGAGATACTCGCGGAGATTCCCGCAAGCCGGGATATTGCCCACCTGTATTCTCGCGGACAGCTTTTGTGCGATGCAGATGGTGGGTATGCCAATATCTTCACCGGGCTCTGGAATGCTATACAACGCATTACAAAGGTAGGTGGGTAATGAACGAGATTGTTGTGATTAGTGGCAAAGGGGGGACGGGGAAAACAAGCATTGCGTCCTGTTTTGCCGCTCTTTCCCGGGACCTGACGGTGGTAGCGGACTGTGATGTCGATGCGGCCGACCTGTTTCTGGTCCTTAATCCCGACACACGGCATTCCTGGGATTTTGTCAGCGGGAATGAGGCCCGGATTGACCCGACGAAGTGCCGGAACTGTGGTGCGTGTGTGTCCTACTGCCGGTTCGGTGCGATACAAAACCGCAGAGGCGATGAGGGGTCCCGGAGCGTATGGATTGATCCAAGCGGGTGTGAAGGGTGTGGTGTATG
>JBEPYC010000248.1:0-6406 GCA_041641555.1 Chitinivibrionales bacterium
TTCGGCAGCTTCGGCGGTGGAAATAATCGTTTCGCCCCGTGCGGTCAACCCGGCAAGGGCAAGAGCCATAACCACGCGGTGATCGTGATGACCATTGACGTTCGTTCCGGTGAGGGGGGTACCCTGCACAATGAGTCCATCGGGGGTTTCCTGAATCCGAGCGCCCATTGCGGAGAGCTCATGTGTCATTACTGCGATACGGTCGGTCTCCTTAATACGCGCGTGAGCTACATTCACGATGCGAGTCTCCCCCTGTGCACAGCAGGCAGCAACTGCTACTGCAGGCAGCGCATCGGGCATGGTGTTCAAGTCAATTTCACATCCGGTAAGTGGCTTGCCGGTAACCTGTACGATTCCATCCTGGTGGGTGACCTGTGCACCCATCCGGGTCAGAACATCGAATATATCCTTGTCCCCCTGTGGGTCCGAGAAATCGAGCCCGGAAAGCCTGATCGTGCACCCGGTGATGGCCGCGGCAACAGCCGCAAAGGTTGCCGATGAAAAGTCCGAAGGGATCGTGAGGTCGAGCGGTTCATAGTGCTGACCTCCGGGGATAAAGAACCTCGTGCGATCATCGGATGCCTCGTAACGAATCCCCAATTTCTCAAGCCACCAGAGAGAAAGCTCCACATAGGGCCGTTCCTGAAGATTGTCTACTTGGAATTCGGTGTTCCCATTGGCCAGGGGACAGGAAAAAAGGAGACTGGAAACATACTGCGACGAGACGCCGTTGATTTTGGTCCTTCCGCCCCGAATCGGTCCGCTGATGACAAAGGGAACATCGCAACCCGCGCTGTCGCGAGTGACCTCCGCACCAAGTTCCTGGAGAGCTGAAAGGAGTGTGCGCACCGGGCGGGAACGAAGAGAACTGTCGCCATCGAACCGCCGTGGCCGGCTACCCAATGCAGCTGCGGACATAAAAAGATTGGTAGTGGTTCCCGAATTGCCGGTAAAAACCAGATCTTTGCCTCCCGATAGATCTCCGCCGACCCCTTGCACGCGAAGCAGTTCTTTTGTCTCGATAACTGTTGCACCAAGTGCCTGTGCCGCTTGGATTGCCGATCTTCCGTCCCCTCGCAGCAGTGGGCGAGAAATCACGGATTCTCCCGGTGCGAGCGTAGCTACCAGAAGCGCGCGGATAGTATGGGATTTTGATGGCGGGACAGTAATGCTTCCCTGGCAGGTCGAAGGTAATACACGCCATTTCATGAAAAAAACTTTCGATTCAGTGAGTATCGGTTGGGGAGGCAATCAATTGGCGCAGTTCCCCGAGATCGAATATATCATCCGGTACGCTGACGCCGGTCCAGAACTCGAATGAAGACAGCCCCTGGTAGAGAAGCATCCGGAGACCGTTTTCGACGAGGCAGCCTTTCTGGCGCGCTTCTCGAAGCAGCCTGGTCTCTGCAGGGTTGTATATGGCATCGAACACCACCATTCCTTCATGCAGAAAAGACGCGTCGACAGGTGTTCTGTCAAGGCTTGAGTTCATACCAACCGATGTGCAGTTGATCAGCAGCGCGCAGTTCTCGAAAAGCGAAGCGGCTTGGGGGGAATCAAAGGTTGCCCAGCGCGTTTCATGGGAGCATTCTCGCGAGACTTCTTGGGCAAGCGACCTTACTCGTGCCTGGTTGCGTCCGACAAGCGAGAGGCTTTTCGGAGCACTCTCGAGCCAGAGCCCGTAAGCCAACGTGCGCGCTGTTCCTCCGTTTCCGAGAATAACAATGTCTTTATCGGCGGGGTCAACACCCCTTGAGGTCAGCGCCCGGAAAAAACCGAATGCATCCGTGCTGGTTCCATGGAGCAGGCCCTTTCTGAAGTAAAGAGTATTGACTGCTCCGATTTTTCGTGAAAGCTCCGAAATATGATCGCACCAGGGGATAACCGCCTGTTTGTGCGGAATGGTGACGTTTGCTCCCTTGAAACCGCATGCCCTCAACGCTGCCATGGCGGTGTGAACTTCCTGAGGAGGTGTCGGCAGCGCGACATAGGCATAGGGAAGATCGAGTGTGGCCAGGGCATGGTTGTGTATGGCAGGCGAAAGGGAATGGTCGACGGGATTGCCCAGCAGCGCGATTAATCGTGTGCGTCCTGTTATTGTTTGAGATTTCATGCTGATTGAAGGGCTGGTGGCTGGTCCGAGTTATGCATGACACATTGTTTTGCATCAATTCTCGTACGGGTCACTAACTTCGCGGTTCCTTGAAAAATGCTTTGATCGTGTTGCGGCCGCTGTTTTTGGCCCGGTACAGTGCCACATCGGCCTCTTCGACCATCTCAAACGGCCCCTTTATGTCTTCACGGTACGAAGTAACGCCCAGGGAGGCAGAAAGACGCCCGCCGGGCAGCGGCTGTTCGTGGACAAACCGGTAATCATAAATCGCCGAACGGATGTTCTCTGCTGTGCGAAGTGCTATGTCCAGTCGCTGGTTGGGAAGCAGAATGGCAAATTCTTCGCCCCCGTAGCGAGCGACTGTGTCATCGGTGCTGCAGACCGCATGAAGAATGCGGACGGTCTGAATGAGAGCGATGTCGCCCTTGATGTGACCGTTTATGTCGTTGTAAATCTTGAAATGATCCAGATCGAGCATGATAAGGGAAAACGTATTGCCGAGCGTCTTTGCCGAAAGGAACAGCCGCTTCATCTCATCATCGAAAAACTGCCGGTTGCAGGCCTTGGTGAGGTTATCGGTCAGTGCCTTACTGGCGGTATCCACATATTCGTTTGCATCGATGATCTTGGGATGCGTGATTTTGCGCTTGATATTGGTGTAGTAATCCAGGGTTGCTACATGGATCCCGACATTACGGCCCAGCCGCTCGCTGAGAAGATACTTGTGCTTCAGTATTTCACGCCAGTCGCGCTCTGCCTCTCCTTCGGGAAGCCTGATCTGTATCAGTGCGAAAATAATGTCTCGATAGTAGTTCCCGGGCCGTTTGGCCAAGGTCGAAAGCACGGTTTCATCGTCTTGTATGTGGTCGACGATTATATCTCCGCCCTCGCGCTCTATTACCTTCTTCTCGGTAAGACGCTTGAGCGTCGTGATATCTTCGAGATTGAGCGTGGACGTGTCTTCCAATTCTCTTTCGAGGTCATTTAGGTTGACTTCTTCGCCCGGACGTGACGAATTAAACATCTGTTCGGCGCGATACTCGTCTTCTTTCATAATATATTCTTCCGAGGAGCTTTGTTATTTCCCCACTTGAAGGCAGAATGTCCGCGACCTGGTATAGCCCACGCATGTTCGAGTGCTAACTCCTCGCGGTAAAAATAGTATACGTCATACCTGGAAGCTTCCAGATTTTCCGACGCTGAGACAGGGTTGCGCATCCCGGGAAAAGAATTTATTATTACTGAAATGAGTTCATTGCAGATAAATTCCATAGGAAGAACGATAAAGGGCTATCGGGAGCGGCGGAAACTCGGGCAGTCTGAAGTTGCCGGACAGGCGGGCATTTCCGTCAGTATGCTCAGCCAGATCGAGAACGGCCGGGTTTCACCTTCAATAGACACCCTCCTGCGAGTTTGCACTGCAGTGGGATTGGAGCCGATGGAGTTGTTTCGGCATGTGGCTCCCCTGCGCCCCGTCCGGATTATGCGCCGTGAGCAGCGCCTTCGGACAGACAGTAAAGGTGCGCTCTACGAGCAGCTTGTGGCCAGTCCCGACACGGGATATCCGGCTGAACTGTTTCTTCTGGAAGTCGAGGTAGGAAGAAAAGTCGGGTTAGGCGGCATGGGGCACGAGGGCGTGGAGCTTGGGTATGTGCTTGAAGGGGAGGCGGAAATGACTGTAGGCGGTGAGCAGCATTGCGTTCGGGAAGGCGATTCGCTGTCTTTCAGCGCTCATCTGCCCCATTCTCTCAAGAACGACAGTGGTCGAACCTTTCGTGCAATATGGACAGTCATTCCTCCGCATAAGGACTATTTGGAACTTGAAATGGAAAAGGGCGACAGCCAACCGTTGCCCGATAAAGCATCACGATAGAAAGGATCGGTACATGGGAAAGACGATTACCGAAAAGATTTTCGAGGCGCATCTGCGGGAAGAACCGTTTGAGGGTACAAAAGTGCTTTCTCTGGATGTCGTCATGTGTCATGAGATAACGACACCGATCGCCATTACGGATCTGATGGCCCGGGGGAAAGACCGGGTGTTCGATACATCGAAGGTCAAAGCGGTTGTTGACCACGTAACACCATCAAAAGACAGTCTCTCTGCAACGCAGGCCAGAATTCTTCGTGATTGGGCTCACCGGCACGAGATACAGGATTTTTTCGATGTTGGTGCCAATGGCGTGTGTCACGCTCTTTTTCCTGAAAAGGGTTTTATTCGGCCCGGCTACACTGTCATCATGGGAGACAGCCATACCTGTACGCATGGGGCCTTTGGTGCATTCGCCGCAGGTGTCGGCACAACGGACCTGGAAGTAGGTATTCTCAAGGGCGTGTGTGCGTTTCGTCAGCCAAAGACAATTCGGGTTAACGTGACGGGGTCTCTTGGCCGGGGGGTATATGCCAAGGATGTCGTACTCGAAATCATTCGTCAATTAAGTGTGAGTGGTGCAACCGACAGGGTTATCGAGTTCGGCGGCTCGGTCATCGATGCCATGGATATGGAGCAGCGGATGACACTGTCGAATATGGCAATCGAAGCCGGGGGGACATCGGGGTTGTGCATGCCCGATAAGCAAACGGTGGAATATCTGTGGCCCTTTATTTCAGACGAGTACAAAGGGGACAAAACTGCAGCGGAAGAGGATTTTCGGAAGTGGCATTCCGACCCTGACTGCGAGTACGAGAAAACCGTGGAAATCGATGTGACCGGTTTGGAACCGTCTGTTACAGTCGGATACAAGCCCCATCAGGTCCGCTCATTGAAAGAATTGGCCGATGTGAGCGTGGATCAGATTTACATAGGCAGCTGCACCAATGGGCGGCTCTCCGATTTGCGCGAGGCGGCATCGGTTATCAGAGGAACCCGTCTGGCCGAAGGTGTGCGGGGAATCGTGAGCCCTGCTACGCCGACTATCTGGAAACAGGCAATGGAAGAGGGTATTCTTGGGGTTTTCATGGATGCCGGATATTGCGTTGTAAACCCTACCTGTGGAGCGTGTTTGGGGATGTCTACCGGTGTTCTGGCCGAAAACGAAGTGTGTGCTTCGACTACCAACCGCAATTTCTATGGTCGTATGGGCAAAGGCGGGATGGTGCACCTGATGAGCCCGGCAAGCGCCGCTGCAGCAGGGATCACCGGAAGGCTCACTGATCCCAGAGAGTACCTCAAAGACTGAACCGATCACAAACGTTTATCGAGAGGAAAAGACAATGAAACAGTTTGGGGGACCGGTCCTCTTTTTAGATCGTTCCGATATCAATACCGATGAGATTATCCCTGCCAAATACCTGACTGCGGTCGACAAAAAAATGCTCGCTCCGCACCTGCTCGAAGACCTGAAGCTTGCGGGATTCGATCATGCAGACATCAGCGACAAAGGCATTCGGGTTATCGTGACTCGGGCCAATTTCGGGTGCGGTTCTTCCCGGGAGCATGCGCCCTGGGCCTTGGAAGTAAATGGGATCACGCTGGTGATTGCCGAGAGCTACGCACGGATTTTCAGACAGAACATGTTCAATGGCGGCATGATTGCCGCAGAGTTGTCCGGTGAGGTCCTGGATTCTCTTTTTGAGTTTGCCCGTGAAGGCGATGTCTCCTGCGATATCGATTTGTCGGGTCAAAAACTCTGTTTCACCGGGGTTTCGGGAAACTCTCGGGAGATCGATTTTCAGCTCAATCCATTCGATGAAGCTTTGGTGAACGCCGGTGGATGGGTGGAGTTTGCCGATGCTCGCTATTGAGTGATCCTTTTTCCTGTTTTGAAGATTCCGGAAAGAGCTGTTCCGCTTTCTGACGGGATTCGGAATGTAGCTTAGAATAGAGTCGGAGATGTACTACATCGTCCCAAGCGGGGGAAAGGAGGGCGAAATGGTAGCGCTCTATCTCTGTTATGCAGGAATCGGAGGAATGTTTGTCGGGCTGGCAGCAGCGGTTGTTCACCAGTGGAATGTTTTCCAGGAGGAGATGAGATATCCGCTGGAAGGTGCTCAGGCCGAACGACCATTGACTGACAACTGAATCCGGCACTGCCGGACGTGATTGCTCTGATGACCCGGTTGCCGAACATACGCAGTGGTTGCTGAAGCTGCGAAGTATGCGCTCCAGCTCAAGCAATCGTCCTGATCCGGCATTTGAAAGAAAACAGCAGTAGTGCATTGAGAAACGCATCGTCCGGGGTTATCGTTAGATTATTTCGGGCGGTGCGTTTTTTTTAGATTAGTTCGCGTGTATACCGGAGAAACCGGGGTGCAGACCTGATAAGACGCCAGTAACTGTGCGGCGACTGAAGC
>JBEPYC010000249.1:0-6403 GCA_041641555.1 Chitinivibrionales bacterium
TCATACGCGAGTATGACCCACAACACGGAACCTTCGAAGGAACTCCCGGCAGAATCCCTCTTGTGTCTGATTAGCCGGACGAATGGCATCTCCAGTGATCCAACCAGGTGTTTACGGGGGACAGCAGGCACATACCGATCTGAACAGGTTGGTACTCAGATACCGCTCCCCCCGGTCGGGAAGCAGCACCACAATCGTTCCACTCTGTATGCTTTGAGCGAGCCGCAGCGCTCCGGCAACGGCCGCCCCGCTGGACATCCCCACAAAAAGCCCCTCGTGACGAGCAAGGCGGCGGCAGGTATCGAATGCTTCGCTGTCATCGACCGTTACCTTGTCATCCATTGCCGATGGATCATAGATTGCCGGCACGATCGCTTCCTGCATGTTTTTCAAACCCTGAATCCGGTGTCCCTCGGGTGGCTCGATCCCCACGATCCGAACCCCGGCATCCTGCTCCTTGAGATATCTTCCGGTACCCATCAGTGTTCCCGTCGTGCCCATCCCGGCAACAAAGACATCGATCTCTCCCGATGTCTGTTCCCAGATTTCGGGTCCAGTCGACTGGTAATGAGCGAGTATATTGTTCTCATTCACGAATTGATTCGGCATGTAGTACGTCCCCGGATGCTCTTCAATAACCCGGTGCGCTTTACGAATTGCACCATCAGTAGCCTCGGCCGCCGGCGACAGGATTACGTTCGCCCCGAACGCTTCGAGAATCCGCCGACGCTCCTGGCTGACACATTCGGGCATGACCAGCGTGACATTGTACCCGCGGGCGGCACCAATCATGGCAATTGCAATGCCGGTATTTCCCGATGTCGGCTCCAGGATCTGCTTTTCCGGGGTAAGCTCCCCGGTTTCTTCGGCTTTCCGAATCATGTGCCAGGCAGGACGGTCCTTAACCGATCCCCCGGGATTGTTCCCTTCGAGCTTTGCCAGAAGCCGCACGTTGGGGTTGGCCGGAGCGGCCAGAGGAATCATGGGGGTATTGCCGATCGACTGAATGACACCAGGCATCTTCATGGCAGCGGATCTCGTGATGGGGCTCGACTCGTTATCGACCGGGCCGTTCATGAACAGGGGCAACAGCGCAGCAAACAAAATACATGAGAGATCCGGCCGGAACAATCAGCGGAAACCCACCCCTGCTGTGCGCACGCTCAGATTCTGTTGGAAAAAAAGCTTGGGGAGTGTATATTGGTGTAAGAATGATTTTGCGGAAAAAGATAAGGAGTATCGGGATGATTGGAAAGATGCAGCTTGTAACGGCCGGTTTGATTGCAGCCCTGGTTGCCGGTTCGGTATCGGCCCTTGATGTCAACTCTGTGATCGACTCTGTTGCACATACGTTGTCTCAGATTCAAACATTCGAGGCGGACGCCAGAGTAGTGGCTCTGGGCTGAGGTGGCGGTGAGAGTATCGGTCGATACTCATTTATTTATCCTGACTCAACGTATCTCAGAGTTACCAGATACCCTGACGCTTCCAATCCCGTATGGGAAGTCTACACTGGCAGTTACACGTCCGACTGCTGGCCCGGGCTGATCCCGGCAGGGCTTCGGTACCCGATTCTATCGGCGGCCACAGCAAGGATGTGGGCAGATAGCGGTGCAACGATACTCGCCGACACGATCGGAACGGTGATAATCTCGGTAGTGCTGAGAGGCGACACTTATTCGTATGCGATCGAAAAGAGTACATGGCGTATCGTGGGATTGGATATATCAGGGTACACTACGTACAATGCGACATTTACCTATTATCCCGATCATGAACTTCCCGTACTCCACAAGATCGCTCTTGAGGGCGAAGAGGGTTTAAGCTATGGGGGATACGAGTTCACGAATGTCACAATCAATGGTAACGGATACACGCCCACACGAAATACAAAACGTACAGTGCGCTCGTTCAACCGGCCGGAATCGGCCCGGAGAATCCTCCCATTCCCCAGAGGTACAACGCCGGAAAGAACGCGGGCATTCGATATTTCCGGGAGGTATATTGCGCCTGCAAACAAAGCATACTCACAGCCCGGCTCGCGGGTTCTCGTTGTTCCCTCGCCCTGAGCGCGGAGAACATATACCCCGCATTCTCGGCTTTCTCCTGCTCTCAGCGTGGCTTCTCGGCGGGAGCTATGCCGAAGATATCGAGACGGTGCGGTCCCGTCTGGAAATGTGTGCAGATCGCCTCGATCGAACTGAGTATGAGCTCGAGCGAGTGGAGCGTACACTGGAAGATCTCCGGGATCTGGACAACGGCTCTGTTTCAGGAAACCAGGAAACAGGCACCTTCGAAAACCTTTCCAACCGCACCGGCCTTCTGACCCGTCGCGTCAGCAGGGCCCGCACACAACATCGCCGCATACTGGATCGGATCAGAGACATAAAGGGCAGCTGTCCCGATTGTGTTCGTTCCGATGTCGACCTTTTCTGCAGGCAGGCCGAAGGTGTTCACTCCGAAAGTGGCGAACTCCTCGACCGTCTTCGCGAACTCATGGGTACGGCACGTAGTAAAAAAGCCGCGGAAAAGACACTCGCGCAAGCCAACCATCTTCTCACTCAGGCCGAAGCTCTTGCAGCCACAGCGGACCAGTCTCCCCGCGCCGATTCGGGACGGGCAGCGGCAACCCGCGCACGCAACTCCTGCGACAGGGCCACCCAAGCGATGACTTCGGGTAAAATAGACCGAGCCGCGGATTGGGCATTCCGCTGTTCGCACAATGCATCCGATGCCGTACAGCTCCTGTCTCGGACCGGTCGTCCCGAAGAAGGCCGATGGGCCAGGCTGGAGAGTATCCGACGAGAGCTGTCCGTGCCGGTCCAACGGGCCGATGAGAAAACCCAGAAGCTCTTCTCGGTAGCCCAGCAACACCTGCAGGAAGCCCATGTGCTGATAAAGGATCAAAAGCCCGAACAGGCCAAAGCGGAGCTGCGTATCGCCGAAGCACTCCTGTCACGAATTCGTAAAAAACTTGATTAATAGCCAAATGCGGAAATTCATTACGATAGGCCTCCTTTGCACATGGTCTGTAATGGCACAGGAAAATGACTCCCTGACATATGCCACTATGCGCAACGATATAGCCGACCGGAACGACCACGTAGTGGAGCGGTATCTCTCCGCGGCTCATGAGTTGGCGGAACTCGGCATGTACACCGAAGCGGTGGAGATCCTCCGCAGTGCCCAGAGTGAACAGAGCGGAACCTCTCCAACCGGTGAAAAGCCAGAAGGTTTCAGGGCAGAACCTGAACACCACTGGGTGATTTCAGCAGGCACGGATTACCTTCGCATAGAAGATCTCGGGTCATTGGATACACTCGATTCACAAACCCGAGATTCTCTCTCCCGCCTTCGGGAATCACCCTTGACAGCGTATACCCGAGCCGAAATGGAACACCAGCCGGTGCACCCGGCAATCAGCACCTTGAGGCCATCGGTATATTTTTCTAACCGCCACGCACGGTTCGGACTCACTTCCGGGTTTCGGTTTTTGGATAATCGGCTCGAATTTGCCGCCGAGGCCAATGCCCAGAAGAGCCTCTCCAGACGGCACGACGCGCGGATCAGTTTTGTTGGCACTCGTGCCGATTCCCAGGACCTGGTCGAGAGTAAAGTCAGTATGGCTCTGGTCAGTGACAGAGATGTTTATACCCGCTCCTACCGGGTACCGGTCGAGATCCGGAACAGCCATTATCGAAACGGGACTCTTGGATATCGTTCATACGTGTCATTTGCCGCGCGGCCGCAGTATGAACTTTCGGGAGCGAGGTTTGGGAAAAGCATCGGTGCCGGCGCGGAATACCTTTTCAAGGACTACTATCAGGTGGCCGGTGGTGGCACACCCACCCCTGCTGACTCCCTGGATTTCCATCGGATTCTGCTCCGGACCTGGGGACGATTCCGGCGGGACAGAAGTTCCGGTGCCCTGCGATTCTCCTATGAAAATGAGTATCGCCCCACGGGGTATCGTCCCCGCCGAAGACAGGGCACCCGCTCAGTGGTACAAGCCAGATTCGCTCCGTCTGAACACCTTTCGCTTGCCCTTTCCGCATCCCATCTTTTCACCCACGAAACGATCGGTACGGAAGCACAAACCGGGAAGGATTCTCTCGTGGCACGCACGCTTGCAGGCATTGTTATAGGCCACGACACCATATACGCGGAGCGTGAGTTTGTGCAATTACCTCGCAAAGGCCACGAACTGCAGGTTGAGCCATCGATTATCCTTGAGTTCGATCAGTCCTGGAAAGCGGGGTTATCACTCGGGATCACCCGACTTCAGTATCCTGCAGCCCCACTTGGCGAATACCGATCCGTAACCGTTTCCAGGTACATCCGCCCTTCTTCGGATGAGTTCCGCCCCCGGCTGGAGATCTCCTATTCGAGTCCATCGGTTCTGCTTCGTTTTGCCCCCCACGCGGTTTTCGATCACGTTACTGACACCGGCTATGAAACAACCGACAGCCGGGGAGCAGGAGCAAGTGTCTCGGTCGACTGGGAGACGTTCTCGTGGCTCAGCATTTCCAGCTCGTTTGATTTCACCCGGAAAACGTATGCACCTTTTGGGAAACAAAGCCCGAAAACAACCGATATTTCTGCCTTTCTAACCGCAATAATGCAGTGGCAGGCAAAATAAAACGCAGAAAGTGCCGTCTAGAAATCATTTTGTGTATCTTCACTCGTACTTTTACTCACAACGGACCTCATCGATGAACAAAAAACTATTCATAGCATCGCTCCTGCTGTTCCCCTTTGCTCTGCTGTTTGCCGAGGAAGCGCTTACCGTACATTTTTTCGGCTCTTCGACCTGCGGACAATGTGTCGAAATAAAAGCAGACCTTCTCAAGCCCCTTCAGAAGGAGCACCCCGAGAGACTCGAAATACTCACCCACGACATCGATACGGATTCGGGTTTATCGCTGCTTATCAAGATGGAAGATGAGTATCAGGTTCCCTACAGCTCAGCTCAGACGCTGTTTCTCCCCGATACTTTCCTTCTTGGCTATGAAGACATCATGGATAGAGGCGAAATCCTGATCGAGGCATACCTGAATAACCCTGAAAAATGGCAGGATGATGATCAGGAAGGCGCGGTGAATCTGGGAAACTTTCTCAAAGAGCGCACCGCTGGATGGGGTTTCTTTGTGGGAACGCTGGTTGCAGGTCTTGCAGACGGGGTCAACCCATGCGCGATTGCCACCATGATTTTCCTGATCTCATTTCTTGCCACGCAGAAGCGAAAGCGTTCTGAAATCCTGACAATCGGATTAGCGTACACGGCCACGGTCTATGTCACCTACTTTGCTATGGGTCTTGGGTTCAAGCACTTTGTTGAAGGCGTTACCCAGTTTCAGATAGTTTCGCAAGTTATCAGATGGGGTGCTTTCAGCGTAGCCGGTGTGATCGCGGTAGGCAGCTTCTGGGACGCCGCGGTATATGCCAGAACCAAGCGCTCCCAGGACATCAAACTGCAGCTTCCCAAGGCCGTCAAACTCCGTATTCACAAGGTCATTTCCGGTAACCTTGGCGGCACAAGCCTTATTATCGGTTCTGTGGTAACCGGGTTTCTGGTGACTCTTCTGGAAGCAATCTGCACGGGGCAGATGTACCTCCCGTATATCGTGGCAATGACCCGTCAGAGCACTCTTCGAGTGCGGGGCATTCTCTTCCTGGCGTTCTACAACCTGCTCTTTGTCGCTCCTCTTCTGGTGGTCATGGTCCTGGCCTATTTTGGTCTCAAATGGAACGACCTGGCCAAACAAACCCAGAAGCGCATGGTGCTTCTGAAAGTTCTCCTTGGTTTCGTCATGGCGGGACTGGCAGTTTACCTGGTTGCCGCGGGATAGCCAGACGGTAACCTCACCGGTGGCGTTTTGTCTGTTTATAGCTGCATGGCAACCTGAAGCGTGATTATCAGGGCTTGCATACGGGCGCAAACCGATGTAAGTCGCTTGCCAGGCCCCGGTTCATGCCCATGCACGCTGTTTGCTCAGAAAACACCGAAGATGAACCTTATGCCGAAAATCGCAAGGACGAGACCACTGAGCACGGTAACCGCCCGCTGAAATCGTGCCCCCCAGACCTGCCCGCCTTTGTACGCTGCCAAAGACAAAAAACTCAGCCAGACGAAATCGCACAGCCAGTGCACCAGAGCAAACAGAGTGAAGCCAAGCGGTCCAAACAGCTCTGCGCGAACAATAAGCGCCATCCCTACGGTTGCCCACCAGATAAGGAAATAGGGATTTCCGGCGCTGGCAGCCAGCCCGATCAGAATCGGCTGTCGGCCATCTTCTTTCGGATCTACTCCCCCCTTCTTTCCCCGCATCAGCATCGAGAAGGACATATACAAAAGAAAAATGCCGCCGGCTATGGCAATGGCGGATTTCACCTTGGGTATGGC
>JBEPYC010000250.1:0-6383 GCA_041641555.1 Chitinivibrionales bacterium
GTCGCGCTTTTGTCTTACTTTGCACAATGCCACCGAAAGCCGATATGATACGTGATACCGATGGGTGTAACCGGAGAATAGCGAGGGAAGAACAAGGCGGCTTCGGGGACTATGAAGTCCGGTAGAACAGGAACGGTCGGTAATTTTACCGCAACTCCGGCACATAAACGGGCGGTTACCGACAGATCATGTTCTTTGAGTAGGTTCTTGTCGGTAAAATCCGTTGAGTCGGATAGAACTGAGGTGCTCACAAGCAGTACACGAGCGTTGTAATAGGGTATGATATGTTTGGTGTCGAAACTGCCTGCGTATTCTGTGAACCATCCGTTGTCAATCCAGCTGCCGATAGTCCAGCCCAGGGTTATGTTGTGGTAATACGTGAATCTGCTTGCTGGACGAGCCGGCAATCCCATAAGGACATCACATTCAACCACGGGAAGTCCCGCATCCTCAGCGAGCTGTCCGGGGTATTCAACAGCTAATCCGAGGTTCAATCCACCACCAAAGGGCAATGCGGGAAATACGCCGATACGGAGCTGTCCTCCGTATACAAACCGTTCATTTGTAGCAGTATCAATCGAGACTGAAGAGGTTTGCGCGGTTCCATCATCGGCTTGTGATTTAGTAATGGTATAGAAAGGTCGTCGACCTGCCCCCAGCACAGTGGCTGTTTCACCTGGGGCCAAAAGAGTGCCGAAATTATAGGATTGGGAGGCGAAATTGCACCCTGAAAAGAGGGCGCTGCAGAGGATGAAGAATAGGTTCAGAAATGTGCCGAGAGAGTTCCGCATTCTGTGTTGGCCTGAAGTATATGGTGGCGCGTGGTCCGTTTCCGGTAGCGGGCAAAGCTGGAGGCGAGGACCTCGTAATTCATTGATATCCTTGGTCCTTGCCTCGCTTATAGGCGCTTCCGACTTTCCCGTGGGCATCCCCCACATATTGTGGTTAGGCATGTGCTTCCCGTAAAGCCAGTGGTGTGGCTGGGCGGGGGAAAAGATCCAGACCGTCGCAGTGGAAATAGATCGCTGTTTTATAATGATCTCGATTACGAAAGCCGCACGCCATTCGCTTGGCTTTCTCGATCTTGGCGTTCACACTCTCACCAAGGGCGTTGGTGATCTGATGCTTTGCGTACGTCACGGTATTGTCGATATGAGCTTTGAGGGTGGCAGCTGCTTTTTTGACTGGAGCAAGGCGGGAATGAGTGGCCCACCAGTACCATTTGTCGAAATAGTCTCGCATGCACTTTCCGTACCGGTAATACCACATATGGCGCAAGTTCTCCTTGATCGCCCACGCGCGACAGACTTTCAGATCCTTATTACGCAGAGCTTCGAATTCACCCTTGCGGTACTCCCGCATATTCTCTTGGCTCCAAAGCCAAGGGTATTTCGTTCCCATCAACGTCTCGTCGCCGATTTTGCGAAGAATAGCATGTTCCTGCTTGCGTACCTTATCCACGGCATCCACGGCGTAACGCATTACGTGATATCGATCAAACACTATCTTACTGTCGGCTTTCGGCACATACGCTCGTGTGGCAGCAATAAAGGGATCCCACATGTCCATAGTCACCACCTTCACCTGCGCCAATTCATCCTGCGTAAACATTCGGTAACAGGACTCCAGGCTCTCCTGGCGCCGGTCATCACAAACGTACTCAACCGTGCCGTGACCCAAATCATATACCAGCGATTCATACTTTTGGCCTTTGGCAATCGACTTCTCATCTAGCCCCATGCGCTCAGGCAGGCGAAATGGCTTACGATCCCGGCCTCGAGCAACCGCTCGCTCAATAACACTCCAGCCACTCGTCCGACTCACATTGCACAGACGACCAACACCTTCGATGCTGCACTCATGGGCCATGGCGATCAGGTGCGACTCAAAGGCATATGTCATTGCGGAATTGTTCTCGCCAAAGTCGGAAAGTATCAGTTTCACTCCATGCTCCGCACACCGCACACGCGGCAGGCGAATGTGAAGAAACGTCTCATGCTCAAACGCATTGAGGTGGCGGAGTACACGCTCTGGTGCATGATCGTATATGGGGCAATGTTTCCCGCATTCAGGGCATGCGAACAAAATGTTGCGCTCATGCTCGATCCATACATCCACGCGATGCTTCTGTGCATCGATCTCGACCATGGACACGTACCAAGGTCGCCTCAGGCCCAACAGGTTCTTGAATACTTGTTTTTCGTCCATATCCAGAAAATAGAAAACACTATATCTTGGGCTCACCCATTAAAAAGTCGAATGCCCCCGCTTTACTCACCCTGGGCTGAGGGCTGCTGCGGAAACCAAAATGTTGGGGAAACCGACACAAAAGCCCGCTCGCCCCGGTCGGAGAATGTAAATATAGCATCTGCAGTTTCTCGCAGGCAAGGTCCAGAAAGCATTACCAGAGGGAAAGCCGCAATATATTTTTCGGGTTCACAATAGAAAACCGCGCCCGGCATTATTCATACGTTATGTAATGAGCATAACAGTCATGGCGACCAGAGATGCAGGTCAAATCGACCTGTGTTTTGGACGCGTTGTTGCGTGTGTACACATACGGGCGCTCTACATCGCGGATAATCTTTCCGTTCCAAGGAGGATCTGTGTCAATTCGCTTCTATCTTGTTGCCGTCTGCATATTTGCCGTCTTCAATAGCTTCTGCAGCGACAACGCGGTTACCAATTCTACTGGAAATAGCGAGCGCAATGGGGCCGCAATAGCCTTTGTTGCCCGCCAGCATATTGATAATGAGACTCTTCGGGGCGTTCTTATAACGCTATCTGATGGAGACACGGCAAGAACGGACAGTAACGGTATTGCCCGTTTCACCAATAAGATTGCCGGCACCTATTCGTTCTCAGCAGAAAAGCGCGGATATAGTACCTATATCAGTTCAGATTCCGGAGTGGTGGTTGCCGCGGGGAAGGAGGGCTCCAATGCCTCCAGAACCGTTAAACTGCTACGAAGCGGGTCGGTTGTTTCTGGCCGTATCCTATATGGTAGCAACAGCACTTTGTTGGCGGCTGCCAACGTCTCTATTGACTTGTATCTGCCCAATTCATTGCAGAATAATTATCGAATGGTTATGACTGATTCTATGGGAGGGTTTGTTGTTGACGATTTACCTGAATTCTCTCCAATCGAGCTTTCAGTTCGACGGTTCTTCATAGATACTATCGAGATTCAGCCGCGGCACCGAGATACACTAGCTCCAATTCCTTTTGGCGATACCGCCTATGTCTATATGCAATATGGCTCACAGCAACGGGTTTCCACGACCGTCGTCGAGGAGCAGCCGGAAGGTTATGCGGCAGATATTACCCTGACAGTGAATGAGGATTTCCGCGGGATACCGGTTCCATCCGCCTTTACCGTCATTGGCACCGATACGATTCGGGCGGACAAGGATGGCAGAATCCATCTGAAAAACAGGGAATCCGGCGCCTATCGCATACTAGTTGAGGCGCCCGGGTATTGCGCCATGGAGCAAATGATCACCGTGAGTCCCCCTTTACAGGGGGACTCCACGCAGAAGATTCTATATAAATCCTTCATGGATACCTCAATTGCGCTCATGCGCAACAGCGTTACAATGCACATGAATGTAACAAACCTCCTTGAAATTGATTCCACGGCATTTGAGCGCTGTACACTTACTGTGGTGCCAAGCCGAGCATTGGCGCAAAGACAATTTGTTGCTACTACAGATTCTACCGCCAAGGTTACGGTGGAGGGTCTTCCCGAAAACACCGAATTCAATGTCTATGTGTCTGCGCTTTACGATAGTGACAGCACATTGTTTACGGTTGCGCCCGCACTCTATGTGGGCCCGCAACCGCATGGATCAATTGTGCAACTGTCCCTTTCATTGGAACCCCACATCTATGATCCCAATGAGGCTCCACTCTCTGAGACCGTTCCATTGACGTTCTGGGTTTATGATCCATATACTTCCCTGGGTATTGATGATGCGACAGTTATTGTCAGGGGAGACACACTTCATACGGACATGAACGGTATTTGCACCTTCCGGGTGGGATCATGGGGTAACTATGAACTCCATGTTGACAAAGACGGTTACGGGGGGTATCGAACTGTTGAGGCTGTTTCTCTGGCCCAGATGAATCAATACTCTGCGGCTCAGGGACTCGATACTGTTCCTTCACACCTTCGATCTTTGCCAATGCACCCTCGCAACAGTAAGGCTGTTGTGAGCTTACAGACTGATTCGGTGATGCTACCTTTTCCTGTCAGGTTAGCGGTCTCGGTTCCCGATAGTTTTCTGAATGTTGCCGATTCACTGACGCGCGATTCAGCTGGGGAGTTTGAGTTGACGAATCTAATTCAGGGAGTACCGACAACGATCCGCGTTGTCACCGACACCATACGAGGTGTAGCGGTAAGCGCTGATAGCAGCACTATTATTCCAGGTGCGGCCGGCAATCCTCCGGTGAAGGCCAACATATCTACCTCGCTGGCATATGTCAATGAGTTCGTCATAGCCGAGTCGAATATTGATAGTCTATTGCCGGGCGATTCAATCACCATTCGGTTTTCTCGTCCTCTGGACACGACAAAACTGGCTGCACAGCAAAATATCACGATTGGCGGGGGCCTTGATTCCCGTACATACATTACCTCCTATTCTGTTTCCGATTCCGGCCGAAGCCTCTTATTGTGGATGCCTTCTTCTTCATTCACTTCCAAAAACATGTACACTATTCGTCTGCAAAATGTATCCGATATCTATGGTGAAGAGGAGTCATTCTTTTTCGATAGCGTAAGTGTGCATATTCCATGCGAACCTGTTACCATAAAGACGATAAAAGCCTCTGATGGAAGACCTGTCAGTTCTCAAACAGATGATTTCACTATTCTGTGGGAATCAGTGCCGGGGGCAACGTGGTACCGTGTGTACTACAAAGCGGGTAGTGACGGACATTTCCAGAGACATTCCGGTGAGGTTTTCGATACTCTCATTCGGTTTGGATACTGGTCGGTGTTTGAAGGAGAGTCGCGAGTTGACTTTCTCGTACAGGCGGTAAATCCTTCTTCAGGCGGATCACGTATTGATCAAACCGAATGGTATACTATTGATCTGTCTCAGGATAGCTTCACCCTTCTGCATTCCAATATTGATTCGCTGGGAGCCGACGACCCCTTAACATATACGTTTTCCCATGCGATTGACACTCAGAGCATTAATACCGATGCCGTTCGCGTAAAGAATTTATTGGAAAACTCCTTCACAGTTGTGGTCATTGAAACTCCCGACGAATACACTCTCAGTATTAAGCCTGTTGGTCAATGGACGTGGAAAGAATACTACAGCTGCGGCATCTATTCCATCCGTGACACCCTGGGAAGATCCCTTTCCCATTTAGATACCGGGTTCACAGTATACGAACCTGTTTCGGTGGTTACCGATTTGAGAGCCTCGCGGTCCTCCAGTGGCCTCCCGGTCTTAACCACCACAGATCGTACGTATCTGGATTGGCAGGGTGCGCAAGGAGCTACATGGTATTCTGTGTTTGTACAAACAGAACTAAATGGTACCTGGCAGCTTGTAGGGGATAGAGTATTCGACACGACGTTCACTGCGAATACGTATCACTATTATCGTAGCGGAGAACCGGTATCATTTGCGGTCATTGGAAACAATCCAGTCACGGGCGTTTCACCAATTGAAGAGGCACAGCCGCTTGTAGTTGTTCCTCAGAGTGATGGTAGAATCCATGTTGCCAACACCAATGCCGATAGCCTCCCGGCGGGGGAACCCTTGGAAGTGACGTTCAGTGTCGGTGTCGATACATCGAGGCTTACAACACAATCCATAATCATGAAACGAAGAGATTCGAATCTTGCCCAACCGATTTCAATTCTTTGGTCGGAGGACTTCAAAACCGTGTACATAGAACCCCAGGATACTCCTTGGGATAAGACCAAGTTGTATAAAGGAGATTTCAGATATATATACGGGTTGAACGGCAATAGGTTGTCCTCCTATTACATTGACACATTTACCGTTTATGTTCCTGTTGATACCGTTTCTGAGATCACCGTATCACCAACGACTGGTGAGAGAATCACCTCCTCCACTAACCAGTTGGCTTTCGATTGGGCAGCTACTGAAGGTGCACATTGGTATGAAATATTCTACTTACGCCAAGGTTCTTATTCATGGACCAAAGTATCTGAACGCTTCTATACCACCAGCGGAACTATTTCTTCGTCGGGATGGTTCTCGAGTTACGATACGGTATATGCAAAAGTTATTGGTGTTAATCCTATGAGCGGCTTCTCTGATTGGGAGAAAAGCGCCACCCTTGCGTTGTCCGCGAGACGGCCTGCCGGCAGTATGTATAACGGAATTGATATT
>JBEPYC010000251.1:0-6356 GCA_041641555.1 Chitinivibrionales bacterium
ATCTCCGGAATTTCACGGAAATCCATCATGTCTCGACCCGGAACAGGCATTCGTTTCGTCTCTGGCCAGCTGCCACATGCTTACCTTTCTCGCCATTGCCAGCAAGAAGGGTTATATCGTGGAGAGCTATCGGGACCAGTGTGCTGCCCAGTTGGGTCGAAACGAACGGCGGAAGCCTGCTGTGGTGAAGGCAATACTCTCGCCGGTTGTTGAGTTTGGCGCTGGAAAAAAACCTTCTCAGGAGGAATACGAGACATTGCACGATCGCGCTCATAGCGCATGTTTTATCGCTAACTCCATAGCACAGTGTGTAAAGGTGACGGTGCATCCCACAATGACATAACCCCCCTCTTAAACTCCCTTTCTCGTTTCCGGCATCTTCTTTTTCAGTTCCGCGGGGGAACAGGTCGTGATGTGGCAGGGGGCGTGCCCCGAGTAGTTGCAGCGATACGGTACGGATCTTGCCATGAAGGAGTGCGTTCACCTCCGGATGTTGTCATTCGGATCGCTCCGTTTCAATCTGTACCCACAAGGGAGATGTGTATGGGATTCAATCCACTCAAAGAGATCGGTACGCCGATCGAAAAGCAGTTCAAAAACTGGGAAAAGCTCAACATTACCCCCTATGACAAGAATGCTGTAGACCCGTATACCCGAACCCGCATCATTCTGATGAATGGGATAGAGGTCGAGGCGGCTTTGTTTCTTCACCAGATGGCGCGTCACACCCAGGATCTGCAGAGCCGTCAGATTCTCGCTTCGGCTCGCCGTGTCGAACAGCAACAGCAGAAAATGATCAACTGGCTTTCCCCTGGCAACGAAAGTGTGCTGGAAACCACTATAGGGTATGAGCAGGTAGCAGTCGACCTCACCGCCTGGCTGGCCCGTACCGAGCCCGATCCTTACGTCAAGCAGGCGCTGGACTTTGCTCTTCTGGAAGATTTCGATCATCTGTATCGGTATGCGAATGCTTTGGATATGAGTGGCAAAAAGGCGGAGGAAATCTGCGGCGGATATACCGAAATTTTCCCGGGGCGCCCGACCTCTGCGGAACATCGCCACCCGTTCGATTCAATACGATATCACGTCGACTCCCAGAAAGCCGATCCATTGACGCTGCTTCATATCCTGGTGATCGTTTCGGGGGAGCAGCAGACCATGAATTTCTACATGAATGCCGGAAATACCCAGACCGACTCACTTTCCCGCGGGCTCTATCAGGAAATCGCGATGATCGAAGAGCAGCATGTTTCTCATTATGAATCACTTGCCGATCCACGAGACTCCTGGTGGAAGCGCCTTCTAATGCATGAGTACTGCGAGTGTTACATGTACTACTCCTGCCTTCAGTACGAACAGGATCAGCACGTGCGATCCCTGTGGGACCAGGGGCTTTCCGAAGAAGTCGAGCATTTGAGACTGGCTGCGGATCTGTACAAGAAACACGAAGGCAAAGACCCCGAAGAGGTCCTTCCATCGGAAATGCCCGAACCCGTAAAATTCGAGCAGAATAAAGAATACGTGCGAGAGATTCTGGAAAAGCAGGTCGATTTTACCGGTGATGGGCCGGAAATGAAACGTGTCTCGGAGCTTCCGGAAAACAACAGGTACCACTCCTACCAGAGCACGGTCAACAGTGGTGCAGTGCCGAGCCAGGAAATCATTCAGAAGCATATCGATCAATTCGGTACGGATTACCGGTTCGAGTCCGAAGGGCCACATCCGTTAGAGGCATACCGTCGGCGAGAAGCCGTCACTGCCTGATAAAAACCGGGGCGCGAGCGGTCGCGTTACTGCTTGCGCTCCTTCCCCTCAAAGCGATTTCCGCACTTCCAGGCCGCTCTGCATGAATGAAAAGATACCCGCACAAGACTATCGCTTGCACGACCGTTCGCTCTGAGCCCTGTGGGAGAGCAGTAGTCTGTTTACCAGAAAGTGCTTCGTTCAGATTAAATGGATTGTTGTTATTGACAATCTTCTGGCTTTGGCGTATATTATCCATTAAGTTTATTAAGCTGCTAAACAATGTAGGGTTTGATGCGAATGCTTCAGGAAGACCCGATTGCAGGTACTAAATAGCGAACCTGGGAGGACCGGTGAAGATAGCAAAGGATATTACCAGATTAATTGGAAAAACCCCGCTGGTGCAGATAAATCGAATGGGAGATGCGCTCAAGGCGAAAGTGGTAGTGAAGCTTGAGAGTTTCAACCCGGCTTCGAGTGTGAAAGATCGAATTGGATATGCAATGATCGAAGCCGCGGAGCTTGAGGGCAGGATCAAAGAGGGGACTGTGGTGGTAGAGCCGACCAGCGGCAACACTGGTATTGCCCTGGCGTTTGTATGTGCTGCGCGAGGATACCGGCTTATTCTGACCATGCCCGAGACCATGAGCATGGAGCGGCGCAAGCTATTGCAGGCATTTGGGGCAGAGCTGGTTCTCACTCCTGGGGGAGAGGGAATGAAAGGGGCCATTTCCGAAGCCGAACGGATTGCTGAGCAGACTCCGAATTCGTTTATGCCGCAGCAGTTCAAAAATCCGGCCAACCCCGAGATTCATCGGAAAACGACGGCCGAAGAAATATGGGCCGATACCGATGGTACGATAGATATCTTTGTGGCGGGTGTGGGAACGGGGGGTACCGTCACCGGGATCGGTGAGGTGCTCAAGGCTCGAAAGCCCGGGATCCAGGTAGTCGCGGTGGAGCCTGAAAAATCGCCGGTTCTTTCCGGAGGTGGACCCGGTCCGCACAAAATTCAGGGTATCGGTGCCGGATTTATTCCGGACGTTCTCGATACGGGTATAATCGATGAAATTATAAAGGTGAAAGACGAAGACGCCGGGGCAACGGCTCGGCTCGCCGCCAGAAAAGAGGGAATTCTGGGTGGTATCAGTAGCGGTGCCGCACTCTGGGCCGCACTCCAGCTGGCTCAGCGAGAGGAGAATGCCGGAAAGACAATCGTCGTTGTTCTCCCCGATACCGGTGAGCGATATTTAAGTACCTGGTTGTGGGATGCACAGGGGTAATGGTGGGTTGCTCCTTTGTTGAGGTGATCGCTGTAAGACTTTTTATAGTAGTTACTTATGGATGTGAACCGTAACATATAACTGCACTGAGCGCCTTAGCGGGCAATCATTGAAGGAGGCAGATGATGGCGTACAAATTCGAAACACTGGCTCTCCATGCGGGGCAGGCCCCGGACCAGGAGACGCTCTCTCGCGGGGTACCTGTGTACCGCACGGCTTCATACCTTTTCAAAAATACTGAGCATGCTGCTAACCTCTTTGCTCTCAAAGAGTTGGGGAATATCTACACCCGACTCATGAATCCTACCCAGGATGTTTTGGAACAGCGCGTGGCCGCTCTTGAAGGCGGGGTTGCCGGTCTTGCCGTCGCATCAGGAACCTCGGCTATTTTCTACACCATCGTGAATATCTGCCGGCAGGGGGATGAAGTCGTTGCTGCAAATAACTTGTACGGCGGGACTTACACCATGTTCGACTCGATCCTTCCGCAGTTCGGGATCAAGGTGCATCTGGTGGATCACGATAAGCCGGAACAATTCGAGGCAGCCATAAACGAAAAAACAAGAGTGGTGTATGCCGAGAGTATCGGAAACCCGGTGCTTGGAGTTACCGATCTTAAGGCGATCTCGGCTATCGCTCATAAACATCATCTTCCTTTTGTAGTGGATTCAACGTTTGCGACACCATATTTGCTCAATCCAATCGAGCATGGGGCAGACATCGTTGTCCACTCTCTGACAAAATGGCTTGGCGGGCATGGAGCTGGAATCGGGGGAGTAGTCGTCGACTCGGGAAAATTCGACTGGACCGACTCCAAGTTTGCTCTCTATAACGAGCCGGATGAGAGCTATCATGGAATACGCTATGCCCATGATTTAGGTGAACTTAACCCACTTGCGTTCATACTCCGTATGAGACTTGTTCCACTCCGGAATCTCGGCGCCTGCATCGCTCCGGACAACGCATGGATATTCCTGCAGGGAATAGAAACTCTTCATCTGCGCATGGCTCGCCATTGCGAGAATGCCCTGGCGGTCGCCCAATTCCTCAAAAAGCATCCCAAGGTGAGCTGGGTGCGGTATCCGGGCCTGGAAGACGATCCGGCGTATCCGGCGGCAAAGAAGTATCTTTCGAAAGGCTTCGGAGGAATGGTTGTGTTCGGGATCGAAGGGGGTTACGAAGCCGCGGTCAAATTGATCGACTCAATCGAACTCTTTTCTCATCTGGCTAACGTGGGTGATGCCAAGAGCTTGATCCTGCATCCATCGAGCACATCTCATTCGCAGCTCAATGAAGAACAGCAGGTTGCCAGCGGTCTCACTCCAGAATTGATACGGCTTTCCATAGGGCTTGAAAATGCCGATGACCTGATCGAGGCACTGGATACCGCTCTTGCGAAAGCTCATGCGTAACCCGGCCGGTTTTAGCCAGCGATTGAATGCTTAGGTATGGCTTCAGGCGGCCATACCTAAGTTTTTATAGAATAATAACTTATGTTACAGGTGGAATGTCCGCGGCTATGAGGGAGACAGATTGATATGGCGTTGCCCACGCGATGTAGATACGGTACACGTGCAATGGTTGAGATTGCGAGAAATCATGGCGTTCGTCCTACAAAACGAAAAGAGATTGCGGAATCCCAAGGCATTACCGAAGCGTACCTGGAGAATATCCTCACCGTGCTTCGAGCGTCCCAGTTTCTCAAGGCAATCAGAGGTGCGGATGGAGGATTCGTTCTCTTGAAAGACCCTGCCAGTATCACTTTGTACGATATCGTGGAAGTCCTGGACCCGAATTTCGCGCCGGTCAGCTGTGTAACGGCTCCCGATGAATGCCAGCGGCATGCAACGTGTCCTTCTCGTCCCGCATGGGTTGAGCTTTTTCAAGCGCAGAAAAAAGTACTTACGTCCATTACTCTGAGAGACCTGGTGGATCGGGATCAATCCGGTGACATGCTGAACTACAGTATTTAACTCACCCGGCCAATGGGAGTTGCCGCCTGATTGGAATTGTGGTAAGAGACAATAATATCAAGGAATTGTGTGTGCAGGTTAAAGTAAATGGAAAAGTCGAAACATTGTCTGAAACGATAGACGTGACTTCGTTTCTATCTATGAAGTCTCTTGTGCCCGAGCGCGTTGTGGTCGAGCTCAATGGCGATATACTCAAGCGAGAGATGTTCGGGTCTACCGAACTGTCCGACGGTGATGTTGTTGAAATCGTTCACTTTGTAGGCGGAGGGTAATCTGAGTCCTTATGGTTCCCTTCATTCAGAAATTCAGTCACGGAACTGTTCCAGAAGACCTGGTGCCTAAGCTGAAGGTGCTCGAGAAGGTCCTGGGTCGGCATGCCCGAGTCGCGATCGGTTTTTCGGGAGGCGTGGACAGTACGTTCCTTGCATTCTCATCCGCCGCGGTTCTGGGCACCGAAAATGTCCTTCTGGTGACCTCGGTTTCAGAAACGTATCCTGAATTCGAACGCGTAGAAGCCGAAGAGCTTTGCCGTGGTCTTGGTCTCAGACAGGTCGTTATCCAGACGCAGGAAATCGATATACCGGGGTATCGACACAATCCGCCCGACCGTTGTTATTTCTGTAAGAAGACGCTTTTCGATGAGGTTCGCAGGGTTGCGGTGAAGCACGGATGTGATGCGGTGTTCGAGGGCGGTAACTCTGATGATCTGTGTGACTTTCGTCCGGGTCGACGAGCCTTAGCAGAGCTTCAGATTCTGTCACCTCTGGTCGAAGCCGGCCTGTCAAAAGACGAGATCCGCCGATTGTCACATCTGGCGGGGCTTCCAACCGCAACCAAGGCATCTTTTGCCTGTCTGGCATCCCGATTTCCGTATGGCGAAGAAATCACGGCCGAGAAACTCAAACGAGTGGAATCTGCCGAAACAGGGATGAGGGAGCTTGGATTTGAACAGTTCCGGGTTCGGAGTCATGGCGATTTGGCGCGGGTAGAAGTCGTGCCTGAGCGGATGACCGATGCATGGAATCAGAGCAGGGAGATAGACCGGATCTGTCGATCGGCGGGGTTCACCTATGTCTGCCTCGATTTGAAAGGGTACCGGACCGGAGCCATGAATGAGATCCTGGCTTCGGACGAGAAGGATCGCCTGCAATGAACAGCGCAAAGCGCCGGATCCTGGTTGCCATGAGCGGGGGAGTAGACTCTTCGGTTGCCGCGTGTCTTCTCAAGGAGCAGGGACATCATGTTGTCGGGCTCACCATGTGCCTGGGCATGGAATCCTCCGACGGCACGGGGAAGAAATGCTGTTCACCCGAAGCGATTTCAGATGCTCGACGAGTCTGCGATCTCCTTGATATTC
>JBEPYC010000252.1:0-6347 GCA_041641555.1 Chitinivibrionales bacterium
TCAATGCCCGAATTCCCTTCATGGGAACGCCGGTGACCTCTTTTGCCACCTCGGTCCGTTCAAAATCCGATTTCCGCGATGCCGCCTCGATATACTCCCGCACCTCATCGGCATTCTCGCACCCAGCAAGAAGCTCAGACACGAGTGGATGCTCCGGAGCCAGAACCATGTAAGTGACCCCGAAAAGCGTATCGGGCCTGGTGGTGAAAATCCGCATGGATGCCTCGGATGCACCAGGGGCGCGTACCGGGAAATCTATTTCGGCTCCGGTGGATCGCCCGATCCAGTTTGTCTGCTGAATCTTGATCTTCTCAAGGAATTCCACCTGCTCCAGATCCTCCAGCAGCCGCTCGGCATACTCGGTAATCTTGAGCATCCACTGGCTCTTGACTTTCCTGACCACCTCACCGCCGCATCGTTCACACTCCCCCCCGACAACTTCCTAGTTGGCCAGACCCACGTTACACGAAGTACACCAGTTGATCGGCATCTCCGTTTTGTAAGCCAGTCCCTTTTCCCACAGCTTCAGGAAAATCCACTGTGTCCATTTGTAGTACGAAGGATCGGTGGTGTTTACTTCCCGCGACCAGTCGAACGAAAAACCGAGCCGCTTGAGCTGGGTCCTGAACCGGTCGATATTCTTCTGCGTGACCACTGCAGGATGCAGGCCTGTCTTGATAGCGAAATTTTCGGTCGGAAGCCCGAACGCATCCCAGCCCATCGGGTACAAAACATTATATCCCTGCATTCTGCGCTTACGGGCAACCACATCCAGTGCCGTGTAGCTTCGGGGATGTCCCACATGAAGTCCTTCGCCCGAAGGATAGGGGAATTCGACCAGAACGTAGTATTTGGGGAGTGACGTATCATTTGAGGCCGCAAATGCATTGGTGGTATCCCATCGTTGCTGCCACTTTTTCTCGATTTCCTCATAGTTATACTTCGGCACGAATATCCTCCCACAGGAAGTAGCTGCACGCATGCAGATCTATTGATTTCGATTCTTACTCCGGCATTCCCGGACCGATCCACGTGGTCGCGGACCACCGATTACTGTACACAGGGCATTACCTGCGTTTACTCTGTAGACAAGATCAGTTACCGTATCTACACAGCAGTGACACTGACGTCTTCGGCCAAACGCCAGACTTCTTTCCCGTCGACCTCCCCCGCTCCTTCATGAAGAGCATTGGAAACTCCACAGGCAATGGCCAGACGGCATATTTCGGAAAAGGAAAAATGTTTTTTCCGGCCCACCAGGATGCCGGCCACCAGCGCATCGCCACATCCGACCGTATCGACAATCCGACGCTCCGGTATACTGCACAGAAGGCAGTCACTGCCGTGCAGCGCTATCATACCATCGGATCCCAGTGAGATAAAAACATACTCTATTCCCATGTCGAGGATGCGTTTTCCTCTGAGGGCTATGTGATGAATACCCCGGATTTCTTCCCCGAAAAACTCTTCCAGCTCCCCATGATTCGGTTTCACCATGGTCGGCCGGGCTTTCATTCCGAGCTTGAGAGCGGGGCCGCTTGTGTCGAGAAGAACACCGGTTTCTTTGCCGGCAACGGCGGTTATCAGGTTTTCGTAGAGGTTGGCCGGTAAGCCCGGCGCCAGACTTCCCGATAGTGCCCACAATCCGCCACCCTGGATCTGCTCGGTGAAATGCCGAAGAATCGCATCTTCCTGAACCGGTGCCCCCTCGCGATTTCGCGTATTCAGATGGGTAACCCGCCCGTCCTTCTCGAGGATGGTCGTGTTGATTCGCGTGTACCCGGGTACTTCGTAGAAGGAAAACCCGATATCCCGATGTGCCAGATAGCGTTCGTATCTCTCTTTGGTATCCTGCGGGACAATTCCCACAACACGAACTTCTTCGCCAAGCCCCCGGACCACTTTCGCAACGTTGATACCTTTTCCCGCCGGGATCGTAGTTGCATCCAGCCCCGTGTAGGTTTGCCCCGTCTCAAACGACTCTACTTTATAGGTTACATCCAGAACTGGGTGTAATACCGTACAATTGATCAGAACGCACCCTCCTGTTTCAATGCATGGTAAAGAAGGACAAGCGCTCTGCTCATGACAATTGTAAGAAGAATCCCGACTATGACGTAGGCAATGCCTATGATTGCGTTGATTTTCTTGAAATGCTTCACACTGTACTGCGCTCGACTGCGGTTTTCGGCACCTGAACATATTGGCCAAAGCCTGAAAAAATACAAAAAGCCCGGGCACAAATAAAAAAAACGATCTGCGGCCATCTGCCACGATCGTTTTCTTGTACTGGGACAGCCACTCTCCCTGAGCGCTGCCCCTGACTGTGCGAAGTATTATGTGTCCCTGGAGCTATTCCTTTTCCACACCAACGGCTTGTACGCCACCATTATTGAGATTGCCCACCTTCTCTGAAAATGGCCGGGAATCGATACCCTGTGATGAGTCACGGCTGCTGTCGGGTTGGCCGTTGAGAGATGCGGTCTTAAGAGAACCGGCGTGCATCGAGGGAGAAACCGATGAACCCGTGGAGATATCTTCCGAAGAAGTCGCCTGCTCAACTATTCTCTGGGGATCCGATGCCTCGTTCATGACGAACACAAAGTATCCGGTTCCCATGAACCCAGCCAGTAGGAAAACCGCCGAAACCAGCCCTTTCTTGAGAACCGAAGAAAACAGCGGCGCCGATGTAGTGATTTTCTTCGAACCGTCGGCACACACCCGCAGGATTTCCTGACTGGTTCGCTCCGATGGCTCGGCCTGAAGGAGCTTTGAAGGATTGAACTGCGAACGCAGCTCCTGATACCCTTCGTATTCCTTCCTGCACGTCTCACATTGATCGAGGTGATCCTGAAATGCCGTTCCCTCTTCGTTGCTCAATTCGCCTGATGTGAATAGCAGGCCAGTTTCTTCCCACCTAGCGCACTCCATAGACACCCCTCTTCTCCAGCTCTTTTCGGATGTTTTTCAGCGCCAGCCGCATTCGACCAAGCGCCGTGTTAATAGGACAGTTCATAATCTCCGCGATATCTTTGAAGGGCACATCCCCTAATTCTCGTAGCAGAAAAACTTCTCTTTGAAGCGGATCCAGTTTGTCTACCGCCTCCCAGATCATATCCCTCGTCTGCTTATTCAGAAAAGAGTCGTCGGGAGAATCCAACTTGCTCCCAATCGACCCGCCAGCGTCATCTTCGTGCTCCGTCTCGACTTTGGCATGACGGAAAAAATCAATCGTTCGCTTGTGAGCGATCCCAAACATCCAACTCAGAAAACTTCGTCTCTCATCGAACTGATCCAGGTTTCTGAGTGCTGCGACAAAGGTGTCCTGCATGAGATCTTCGGCCCGTTCCTTGTCTCCGGTCATTCTCAAAAGAAAACCGAAAATCCTCGCACGGTACCTGTCATAGAGCTCGGAGAACCCTCTTCTGTCTCCCTGTTTCCATTTCCTGATCAGCTCTCGATCACTCTGTGCGTTGTTCATAAGCGATTACGCTCACCAGTCTCTGTTTATTGTGAAAAGATTATAGCCTTTCCTCATATTGATTGTTGTATCATACAAGGGAAAGCAAATTGCGTTCCTTTTTGCACCGCAACGTACTCAAAAATATAAAAGCGGGGATTTCCCGTGGAAACCCCCGCTCTTTTTTGATCATTTCTACTGAATCGAGTATCAGCGAAGCTTTGCGTATTCCTGCATGATTTCCTTGTTGGAAGGATCCATGGCCTTGGCCTCTTCAAGATACTTCTTGTACAGATCATCACGCTTCCAGAGCTTCTGCAGGCGCGCCAGACCAAGCTTTGCCAGTGCATACTTGGGGTCTGCCCGAAGCGCCCGCTCGTAGAACGTTTCCGCCCATTTCGGGCTCTTCTTCAGCTTGTTCCCATAGAGCCTGAACAGCTCCGCCTTTTCGTACAAGGCGGGGGCGTAATTCTCCATGCTGATAATCTCATCGTAGGTAGCAAGTGCATCGGCATAATCTTTTTTGGAAATCTGAACCTTGGCAAGCAGCATCAGCGCCTCCTTGCTCGGTCCGGTCGCCATTACATTGTCGATCTCGTCTTCAGCCTCACGATACTTTTTCTCGTCGTACAGAAGCTGGGCGTAGGTAAGACGTGTCTCGGCATCGTTGGGGTTCATTTCAACCAACTTTTCGATTTCAGTCTTGGCGTCTTTGCTCCTGCCGACTTTCATGTAGAGCTTATACAGCTGCGAAATGATCTTCGGATCATTCGGTTTCACCTGCTTGGCTTTCTCCAGCGCACGAACCGATTCCTCGGGCCGATTCGTCTTGGCATACCCCTCGGCAAGTGAATAGAGGATCTCGGGATCTTTCGGTGAAAGCGTACTGGACGTTTCCAGGTAGATCAGCCCTTCCTTGTGCTTGCCCTGCTCTACCAGAATCATTCCAATCCGCTTGTTGGCCTCTGGATTCTGGGGTTCGTGCTTCACGTAATTCTTGTATGCACCAAGCTCTTCATCCTGCTTGCCCAGTTTCCCGTACACCTCTCCGAGCTTGGACCAGATCACCGGAATGGAATCGGCCATGCTGGTTATTTTCTTGAACATGGCAATCGACTTACTCAAAGTCGATTTACTTTCCGAATGGATCAACCCCAGCTGAAGATAGTTGCGGTAATCCTTTGGATACTTGGCAGTGTTCTGCTCGTAAATCGTGATCGCTGCCGACTTATCGGTCTTTTCCCGAAGCGATGCGGCTTTGTAGGCTGCGTCCTTGTCTCGAACACCTTTTAGCGACACATACGACCGGTACGCATCGGCTGCTTTGAGCATCTGGCCGTCTTTCTCGTAGGCCTCTGCCCGAATTCCCGAGAGCTTGCGAAGACTCGACTGGCTGGGTTTCCGGTCGATCAGCTCTTCGGTCAGCCTGATCGTCTTTTTGTATTCCTTTGCATGAAACGCCGCTTCGGCCATATCCATCTTCAGGACAAAATCGTTGGCTGCGCTGCCGGTGATTTTCTCCATGTACTTCAGCGCATCTTTATATTCCTTTTTCGACAGCAGATACGAACCGACCTTCTTTGCAATCGCATTGTCCTGTGAAACATTATCCAGGTAATTGCGATACGCCTTCATTGCCTGGGCGGTCTTGTTCTGCTTCTCGTACAGCTTACCAAGAGCCTTGTACTCTTTGCCCGCTTTCGGATTCATCATGAGTACCTGCTCATAGGTAATAATCGACTCGCTGACATCACCTTTCTGAGCCTGCGTCTCGGCAAGTGCCGAGAGGATCTCAAGATTCTGAGGCGTCATCTGAAGGCTTTTCTGATAGTTGTCGATCGCCAGTGAATACGACTTTTTCTTCTGATAAATCATACCCAGCGTCGCGTAATCATCGGCCGATGCATCACCTGATTTGATTTTCAGCGTAAGCGCTTCGATCGCTTCTTCATGCTCCCCCTTGGCGATAACGATTTCGGCGTAACGCTTGAGAAACCCCTTGATATTCGGGTCGACCTTCAGCGCCATCCGGTAGGCATCCAGCGCACCATCGTAATTGTTTTTCTCGTAGAGATAATCACCCAGGTCACGCTGGGCCGAAGCATCTTTGGGGTTCAGAGCGAGGTATTTCTCGACATAGCCCAGCGCTGCCGACTTGTTCTTGTTTTCTTTTGCTATCAGGTAAAGATTCTTCCAGACCGTGGCATTCTTTGGTGCGAGAACCGAGAGTTCCTTGTAGACCTTCTCCGCGGTCTTCAGATCCTTTTGGGACATCGAGTACCGGGCGAAGCGAAGGCGTGAGTCGATATCTTTGCGATCAAGCGCAATGACCTTCTCATCGGCCCGGGCAAGCTGCTTTGTGTTACCGGTTTTGTCGTATGCCAAAGCAAGGCTCTTCCAGTACTGCACCTCGTTTGGTTCCTTGTCCACCAGCACCTCCAGCTGCTCGATCGCCGAAGGATACTTTTGTTTCTTGATGTAGTATTTGTAGAGAATTCTGCGCGGCTCCATCATAGAGCCATTGAGGTTTACCGCCGATTCCGCGGCATCACCGGCTTTGTCCCACTGGTTAAGTTCGGCCGCGGTGATCGCGATTCCCCGGGCAGCTTCGGCACTTCGACCCAGCACAAAGCTTTTCTCGAAATGATTCAGCGCCTCGGAGTATTTCTTCTGTTTGAGATTGTACTCCCCTAATGTCAGATAGATTTTCGGATCGTTGGGACTCAGCGAAATCATCTTCTCATAGGTTTCCTTGGCCTTATCTTCCTGGTTATTCCGTTTGTAGAGGTCAGCCAGGCGAGCATAGGCTTCGACATTATCCTTATCGATGGCCAGGGCTTTTTCCAGATTGGAAATGGCCGAGGAAATCTTCTTGAGTCCCTCGTAG
>JBEPYC010000253.1:0-6308 GCA_041641555.1 Chitinivibrionales bacterium
GGTCTTAATTTTCGTTGCTTTGCTGTTCGACAGAAAAACATAGGACAGGGGTGTTTGCTCGAAACGGTAAGGATTGCGCGGATCCATTCTGCGAAACCAGGTAGGGCATGCGTACCGTGCCGTGCGGATCACGAACCGACTGAACAAGCGATAACCAGACTGGCCATGGTCATGCTGAATACAAGAAACTAAAGGGGATTCCCGGGGTCTTCATACTCAAGTTCATTTACTTTGGCCTGCGACTGAGATTTTGTGGACCTCAGTTTTGCCGCATTGCTGGAGGCGCACAATCATCATCTTACTTTCTGGAGGCACAATGAGGCGTGCCGCCGGGCCCGAGCCGGTTGCGTGTCCAAGAAGTTTGCCGGAAGGGTCGAATGCTTCCAGTTGCCATGGACCTGCCCCAAGTCCGGTGATGTCGAGCCGATGGGAAATCAAGGCGATATCGGTAGGGCTCTGGCTTATGCCTCTGGGGGCGAGGGCGGATTCGGTCGGTGGTTCATTACCCAGCGCCAGTTCGATATAATCGACCCATACCCTGTCGTTCGCGCGTTGAATGCGAAGAATATCGCCGTCCGAAAGGGATAGCGGTGCAATTACTGTGGCCAGTTCAGTTCCACCGTGGGAGACTTCCTCAACAAGAATGTCGTTATGGTAGATCGATATTCCTGCGGTGCTGCTCAAGCTGCGGTAAGCGACCAGAACATCGTTACAGTCCTGTGTTACCGTCCATTGTAACCAGTGGTTATCTCCACCCAGTTTCACCACCGAATCACCACTCGCTCCCATCTCGGCATAGGTAAATCCATTCATCGTGTCGGCCCGTTCGGCTTCGAACCGGGTGTCAAACGAGGGCTTCTCTGGAGTGGTGACCGTTTCGGGTGCGGAAACCGTCGACACGTTTCCCGAAGCATCCCAGGCTCGGACTGTATACGAATGAGTAGTCTGCTCAACCAGGTCTTCATCGGTGAACCCGGCGGATAGAGTCGTTCCGACCGGTTCGCCCTCGCGAAAAACTTCGTAATACTCCACGCCCACGTTGTCACTGGACTGGTCCCAGGTGAGAGAAACGGTGGTTGGGCTGGAGGCTTGGGCCTTCAGGCTTGAGGGCGCGGTTGGAGCGTCGTTGTCCGGCTCGATTACCTGCACCGCTACGTTTTCAGTGGCGCTTTCGCCGGTTACCGAAGCACTGAACTTAAAGATATAGTCGCCCGTAGCGGTAAATGAAGCACTCGTACTCAATGAGTGCGGTTTGTCAATTGTCACACCCGAGGGCCCTGAGAGTAGTGACCAGAAAGTCGTTGCGCCAGAGGCCGTGACGGTCGCTGACAAGGTGGTCGGTTCGGCTGTCGTGAGCAACGCAGGTGAAGCGCCTGCATCGCTTATCAGAGATGCCTCGTAGGCCAGGGGAATCATAGCGTTAGCATATCGCTGCCCCAGGAGTCGTTGACTGGGTGAGTCAAAATGCGGTCCCGGAATATCCGATGTAGTCGTGAGGCCTTCCGAAGAAACGCAATCGGTGTAGGGAATATGATCGGGCACCGTGAGGAGGACATTGTTGATGTTTTCGAATTTATCATTCCACTGTTCGACCTGTCCCACGATGAAGGGAAGCGTGGGAACATTGAACTCATTCCTCCAGGTCTGGACAAATGCCTTCATTTTCGAGATATAGGTGCTGTAGCTGTCTTTGTCGGATTCTCCCTGGTGCCAGATTATGCCCACAAATCGGTTGTTTGGGTCGCTAAGCGCCTGATGCATGCGTCGAATTGCCGTTGGAAGCAGGCAGGACTCACAGGTTTTACTCCATTGGTCAATTGATGTCTGTCCTTTTGCATGCACCACCAGACCAAATTTCTTGTTAGGGTACTTTGCAGCGAGTGTCGTTGCAAACGTATAGCCTGGACCCAGTTCGTAACCGGTCGAGGCGAATCGATTGAGAGGGTTTGTCGCAGGCACCCAGTTTCCGCTGCCATCCAGAAGAACGGTATTATCGACCGCCGGTTTATCCTGTTGCTCGATTGGTGCACGGCCTGCCATATTGGATTGGCCGATACACAAGAATATGTCGCGGGCGCTAACGGATGTAACAAGAAAAGCACATGCAATCAGGGCGCTTATCGCTTTGTTATCTGCTGTCATGCCTGGTATCCTCATAAATGGGTTGCTTTACTTCCTGGTTTTGGTCTATGAATATAACTGCTTGATTAAGGGGTATTGATATGTCCTTGATTCTTCTGCCACTGGGGAGATAGCCGTCGGTGGCCCCCCGTGGGCTCAAGTGCTGCACGAACGCCGAAGGGTCCGAGGAACGCGAACGGGTATGCATCAGGGTGAGTCTGTTCGTATCGGTTCTGGTGCTTGAGTAAATCAGGTTTATCGCTGCTATCGCAAACCGGTTTCCCAGGGTGCGCATGCTTGGACTGTCGTAATGAAGCAGATTCGCGCCTCCTCCGCCCTGATTTCTGAGCCCTTCGCTTGATACTACCGCCGTGTGCGGCAGACGAACTGGCAACTGGCGTATCTGGGCATTCAGAGCCTCGGCTTTTTGTGTCCATGGGCCAATCTCCCCGGCAATAAACGGTAGATCCGGCATCCCCAGGTCCTCACGCCAGTTCTGAACGAATTTAACGAGGGTGTCCAGGTAGAGACGGCTGTTGTCCCGGTCGGACTCGCCCTGATGCCAGAGTATTCCCCGAAGACGGTTCTGGGGATTTTCCGCAAGCGCTCGCCTGGTCCGAACAAGCGATGAATCGTACAGGTGTTTCCAGTAGATCCCTGCATTGCGGTGTATCCAGTTACGTATCAGGGAGCTGGATCCTCGGGCATTAACAATGAGTCCGAAATCCTTTTCGTGGAATCTCTCCGTTAATGTCTTGGCAAACGTATATCCTGGGCCCAGTTCTTTTTGTTGGTCCTGCGCGATATTGGAGTATATGCCCAAGGGGTTTTCGGCTGTAACCCAGGTATTGTTTCGATGAAAAACGTAAGCTCCGGGAATCGGCCCTTTGTCTTGTGCCTGGATGGGCGATCTGCCGAGCATGTTTGACTGGCCAATCAGCAGGAAAATATCCTTTCCCTCGCCGGTTGTCGCACCTGTCGAAAGCAGTCCCAGAATGAACGCGTGTATCAGGTGTTTTCGAATTACCATTTTTCTGCCCTCGTTTTTGCTCTCTTCTGTATCACGTTTGACCGGCACCGGAACGATAATGTGCGAGTATGACCGGACGATACTGCCACGTTTGTGTTCTATCCTCTTTTTTCCATCCATTTACTATCGAAGCGAGACCGATGATACCTCATGACCCAGATTGCCGACCGTGATTCCCGGGGCAATCACGCGGGCAGCGGTAATGCGCCGTCCGTTAAGCTCGTACAACGGAATCGCTGTACGGGTATAACGTATCGCTGTATTCGATATGTGCAGTGCCCTGGTGTGCTTGCGCCGCTTCTGCAGGTGCAATTTTCCAATACTGAGCGATGTCGGTCTGTATACCAAATCCATGACTGCATCAGCATACCGGTTTCCCATGGTGAATGCTCCTGCGCGGTTGAAGTGCAGGCCATCGTTTTTCGCTCCATCACTGGAAACCACTGCCGTGTAAGGGAGCAGGTCGGGGAGTGTGCGGAGATGTTCATTGAATGTGCGTTCGTCGTTTCCGCTTTCCACTATCTCTCCGGCGATAAAAGGAAGGTCTGGTTCATTAAGGACCGCCCGCCACCGGGTAATGAATTTGTAAAGAGAGTCCATGTACCGTTCGGGACGACGGTGATCGGATTCTCCCTGATGCCACAGGATAGCTCGTATTCGGTTCTCGGGGTCGGTGGCCAGTGCACGCCTGATCCGCGCCAGCGTCGAGTCATAGAGCTGGCGCGTGCCAAGCGCATGGTTTTCGGGCATCCAGTTGCGCGGCAGGGAAGTCGCCGCCTTGGGGTTTACCACCAGATACTGATCGTGACTGGGCCGGTACTCACGCATTTTCAAGGCATACGCATATCCCAGACTCAGATCCCCGCCTCCGCTGATATTCGAGTACCGCGCGATCGGGTTCGTGGCCAGCTCCCAGTCATCGTTCCGATTAAAAAGGTAGACTTTCTGAACTTCGCCTTCATCAGCGGCGGTAATTTGCCCCCGGCCGACCATGTTTGACTGGCCAATCAGCAGGAAAACATCTTTCCCGCTCGCGTTCGAATGCACGTAAAGAACGCTAATTATCACTAAAGCAGATAACAAACAGGTTGTCTTCCTCACTCCGACCTCCTCGGGATCATGGGTATACCTGCAAACGTAGGAAGAATTTCCGGCCATGAGAAAGAAAAAGAGTATCATAGTACCCGAAGGTCGGCGTTTCGAAGTGTGGCAGATTCTTGCCGGGACATATCCCTTCGGCTTCATTTTAACGGCAGGCTATACTGGCATCCTGGATAATCCGCTCGATGCCTCGGAGATCATCCGGATCGATCCACCTGATGTCGATTCCGCGGCGCTGCATTCCTCGAAACCAGGTGTCCTGGCGTTTGGCGAACTGGCGGATACCAAAAAAGAGTTCCTGACGCATCGTGTCGAAATCGATTTTCCCGGCCAGATAGCGGCCAATATGTTTGTACTCCAGCCCGAAAAGCTCAAGTCTCTCCCGTGTAACCCCTTCCTGCATCAGTCGTCTGACTTCACCGATCATTCCTTCTTCGAACCGCTTATCGAGCCGCTGCAAGATATGCTCCCAGAGTAGCGAGCGCTCAACACGGACGCAGAGCACAAGGGGATCGATAGGGGGAGGATTGGGATGTCCCCATTCAACTTCGTGCTCCTGTGAATAGATCGCGACTTCCAGAGCGCGCACGATTCGTTTCGTGCTGGAAAGATCGGTGCGCTCGAGGATTTCGGCAGAAATGGCCTTGAGCTCCCGTACAAGCTCTTCCCGGGATCGGTGCATGAGTTCTTTGCGAAGCTGGACGTTTTCGGGCACATTGGCAATACGATAATGCTTGAGTACGGCTTCGAGGTAAAGACCGCTCCCTCCGACCGCCACCGGCATATTTCCTCTGGCATGAATCTTTCGGAATGCATGGTAGAAGTCTTTCTGGAAATTCCACAACGTGTAAATTTTCCGCGGATCCGCGATATCGATCAAGTGATAGGGGACCGTTTCGTTATTAACGGTATATTCCGAGAGGTCTTTGCCGGTACCAATGTCCATTCCCCGATATACCTGGCGTGAATCGATGGAAATAATTTCGCCACGCATTTTGCGTGCAATATGGACTCCCAGACGGGTTTTGCCGCTGGCGGTCGGGCCGCAGACAACGATACAGTTGTATTTGGAGTTCGCGGTGCTCATCGCTTGATACGCTCGATCATTTCTCTGTGCTGGTGCTGAAGGTCATCGGGAGTGGTGGACCACATAAGAAACATACTTCGAAAGGGAATTCGTGCCGTGCCATGCGGATCACGAACCGAAAGCGGAGTAAGCCAGATCATTTTGTTCCAGAGGTCCTTTCCCAGGATCCGCTGTAGGTCGGCATATGTCGCGGGAACCTTAAACCGGCGCGAGCTGATGGTTCTGAGCAGAACCGGTGTGTTCAGAGTCAACCGGTCGCAAATGCTCAGTGCCACAGCGCTCATCGACTGGCGGGCATTGATTTCGATCAGAGGGATCAGTTCCGGTCCGGTGTGGTGACCCGCAACGACCATAGAATCGAAACTTGCCGGCCCAAAGTATCCTTCAGTGTGCAGCGCCCCGGCAACGATGTGGGCGGTCCTTTGCAGAGCGGGTATCCAGGGGCGAATCGATGCGTTGTCTTGATCCATAATGAGGCCATAGAACGCACCTGCCGAAGAAGCCAGAGTCTGGTAATGATTCATCCGTCCAATGGTACCATCCGGGTGAAGTTCTATTCTCGTGGACAGGTCAATGATCCGCTCGCGCCAGGGCTCGATGAACAGAGGGGTGTCCCCGGAATCTATCCGGTTCTGGACGGCTTGCGGGATGGCAATCTCATCGTGGGAACTCAGGTCGATGATCGAAAAACCAATGCCGGTGTTACCGAACTCGGGTTTCACTACCAGCCTGGAATGGTTGTGGTACAACCTCCGCAGTGCCTCCAGCACCTCGGGGGTGCTTCTGCAAACCTTTCCGTCGGGAACTCCCAGGTTGTGGTGATGGGCGAGTGTATAGCTGAACAACCGTGAGTTGCATGTTCTAACCGAAATCAGGTCGGGATGAATGCACTCTGCACCGTTATCCGCCAGCCTTTGGAGCGAGGAATGGTTCCATCCCCACGGCGCTGCCCTGACGGGTGAGCGGGAG
>JBEPYC010000254.1:0-6285 GCA_041641555.1 Chitinivibrionales bacterium
TACGGTGATAAAGTCGATAACAGTCAGTACATGATCGGAAAGGCTCATTTGAGAATCGCCCGCCTCCTGGCCGATAGTGCGATGCTGAGTACGGGAGAGGATTCGGTTGCGCTGGTTGCCCAGGCCTGCGAAGAATACCTCAAGGCTCCTGGACAGTTTGACAGGATTGACTGGCGCAGCAATCAGTATGTATACGGAAGGTACTATCGGATCGTTGCGCGAGCCGGGGCGGCAAAGCTCGGTGACCCATCGGTTTCATTCGAGATCGTTCGTGCCGAATTGCAGAATTTCAGAGCGAGCTACCCGCAGCACAAAATGTCCCGCACCGATGCAGATGATGCCCGGTACTATTCCGAGTTTTCCTGGCTGGTACCATAATAAAAGGCGAAAGAACGACCTATGCCACATGATACAATCCGAGTTTTCTTCGTCCGCACATGTGTGTGCGCCCTCTGTATCTGCTGCCTGTGGGAATCGTCGCATGCAGGAATTGATGTGTACTACTCGCTGGGAACCGATATCACCTATGATACGAACCTTCCGCAGAATATCACCGCCTACGCCGACTGGTATGCGGCGCCTGCTTTGTATGTAAAGCTCTCCGGATCCGGAAAACGCAACCCGTTTTCTCTCTGGGCTTCGTCAAACTATGAGAATCATCTTCGTGAACGAAGCGCAACACTCAGTACTCCTTTCCTGCACGCTGGTTTTTCCCTCGAGTTCCAACCCGGCCTCTGGGAGCTTGATTTCGATGGCTCCTATGCTGCCTATGCCTATCGTACCTGGGAGATCGCGCGGAATCGTATGGAAGCGGAGATGGAGATGGTCCGGTTTGTCAAACAGCACGAACTCGGCCTCAAGTTGACCGGCATGTACAATGACTATGGCGATGATGATGATGATGGGATTCGTGCAAGGGGACGATTTGAGTACATCTACGATTTCCGGGTATTGAAAAGTCAGACACTGGCTATACGGGACTACGGGGCATTTATATCGGGCGAAATCAATGAGGCACGAAGCGACTCGAGTGATTATCTGGATATCGAAGCGGGGATCGGGGCCGAGATCAAACTCGGGTTGTTCTCACTCGAACTGGGTGGTGCGGTATCCCGGCGTGAGTACGGGGGGGTGCGAAAACACCCCGAAGGTTTTCTGGTTTCGCCCAGAAATAGGTACTATAAAGGGGATATCGAACTGGAAATACCCATGCCCTGGGAGTTGGATCTGGATATCGGGACGCGCCTGCGGTTCAAGGACTCCACCTACCCTTCATACGACTACGACTATCACTCGGTTTACTCCCAGCTGACCTGGCGCTCAAGTTTCCGGATGTTTTGAAGACCGCGGAAAGCCAACCAGACTAACTCGCCCCAATACAAAAAGGGCATTCGAAACTCAGTACGTTTCGAATGCCCTTCCGGCATAGTATGCTTTGACGTTACTTCTTCGCAGGACTTTCTATGAGACGTCCCCTCAGGTTGTAAAGAGCATTTGACTTGTCAGTCACAAGAAGTCTTCCGCCTGTGAGGTTACCAGCTCGTGGTCGGAACACTTTTCGTGGCGAAACTGATCCTTGCAGATTGCGTGTTCCGCGTGTGTTTGAGTGAGTAGAGGTGCCCTCCAATGGATCGAAAAGAACCGGCAGCGGCTGACAGCTCTCACCCCATTCCCAGGCATCCCAGGTGGAGTTGATCTTTGACGGATCCTGAGAAGCCGCATACTCGCCCGGAGTCATCGAAGGCGCGGGAGAAAGTGGCTTGCTTGGCTCGTCGTAGGGGTCATCCATCGGGAGAAGGTGGGAACCCTCGATATCTACCCATGAGCCATTTGCGGTCTGGATTTTGCCTTCTTCTCCTGCCGGAGGTTTCACCCAGAAGTCACCTGCCGTGGATTGATGATGATACCCATTGAAGAGGCCCTCGTTATCGGTTACTTTGAGTGCAATACTGTCACACCAATTGATGAGCCAGCAATCAGCACCGCCCTTGTGAGTACCCTTCGAGTCACCAAATTCTTGCATCATCCACTGATCTGAGTTGTTCGACCACATTGGGCGCTCACTGTTTTGGAACGTTATATCGGTTTCACCGGACCATGCAAGCAGCTCTTCATCGACCTTGATGCCTAACTCCAAACCGCTGCGCCCGCTTACATCGATAAAGTATAAACCATTGTTTTCCCCATGATACCAGCGTTTGGGATTCAATGTTTTATGACCGCCGTCTTCGTGGCTGATCAAATACCGTCCTGTTGCAGAAATCGCCATGTTGCACCCACCATCCCAGGGGATCCTCTCCTGCGTATTCAGGTCATGCCAGAAGAAAGCGCAATCCATTAGTTTTCCACCAGGCGCAGGAAAACAGCTGGCCAGAGGGATATTGGACCCGTTGTAGTATCCTCCATCAAAAGCTCCGGCCTGAAAATTGCCGCTTGCATCCAGGTTCCATAGTTGGCCGATGCCATTCGTCTGGCAAGTAAACATTTCGTTTTGTTTCGTATTCACATTGACGCGCCATATCTGGTTGCTGCCGCGCATTTTGCCGTCGGAAGGACGCTTGCCGTATTTTTCGTAATATATCCAGTCACCTTCGGGCCAGTCGTAGTTAGGCCGCCCAAACGGACAGGCAACCTCGATGAGATCCTGAAGGTTGCTTCCGTCGATATCCATTACGGAGAGATAACACTGGTCACCTGCGCCGCTTAACTGGTTGTTCTTAAGTGTGGCGTTCCAGTGAATAAATGCAACCTTTGTCCCCTCGAGATTGATTCGCCCATAGCTGGAAACCAGATCCGTTAGTGTGTCCACTTGGGCTATCTTAATCTTTTTTGGGCCATCATCAACGATCGTGTATTTGATTAGTTTCCCTCCGAATCCACTCCCTGCCCTATAGAGATTCCTCTCGGGAGGAGTCGAAGTCCCTCTTTCTCTCCACATCGTGTTTACCAGAATGCCTTCGAATGCCCCCGCATTAAATGCAAGTACCATCGCTACTGACATCGCTTGTGCCACCCATCTCGCTTTCATACCATCCCCCCTCTGCTCTGAAGAACTGGTGATCCGTTGAAATTTCAAAACTGCATTACCTGCTGACCAATAATGGGGAAGCCCTTACCGATCATTCGGTTTCAGTTAGTGGTTTCTATCTATATAATAGCTGAAAAGACCTAGCTAACTGCCTTAAATGGGTTCAATCGAAGTCTAAGAGTCTATTTTGCAGGGGCTACCAGGGTGTCGCCGGAGGCGGTAAAAAAGGTATCGGCCAGTGACGCTTCCGATGTCGTACGGATCAGTCTACCGATATCCGCCATGGTTTTAGAAACCAAGATTCCATTTTCGGGCCAAATGTGGAAGTGCGGTTTCCAGTTTTGGGCTTATTAGGAGAGTTTAGCATCCGATTTTGGGGTCTGAACAGGCGGGGCCGGGAGTTTCGGCTTCCTTCTGCAGCTCTGAAACCAAGCGATAAATCGCCGGATTTATCGTGTCCTAACCTCTCACAGCCTTGTTTTCTTCTCCCAGGCGCTTCAGACGCCTGACCATCAGTGCCAGGCCGTTTGCCCGTGAGGGTGAAAGGTTGGTGCTGAGGCCGATGGTCTGGAGGAATGAAAAGTCGGCATCGGCGATATCCGATGGGGGAGTGTCGTTGATGGATTCCAGAAGAAGCGCCAGAATCCCGCGAGTGATCATGGAGTCGCTGTCGGCTTCCACATGAAGCACACCGTTGTGCCGTTGCCCGCGAATCCAGACCTGTGACTGGCACCCTTCGAGCTGATACTCCTCGTTCTTGTACTCGTCGCGAAGGCCGTCATGGTGTTTCCCCAGATCGATCAGGTACTGATACCGATCGAGCCAGTCACCCATGGTGCTGAACCGCTCGATTATCTGTTGCTGTTTTCCGGCAATTGTCATGACCGATTCCTGATTGAAGATCCTCAAACCAACATCATTTTAGCCTTTTCCACGCCCTCCACCAGCCTGTCTACTTCTTCCCTGGTATTGTATACCGCAAAACTCGCCCGAATTGTGCCTGATAGGCGATAATGTTGCATCAGCGGCTCTGCGCAGTGCGTGCCCGATCGAACGGCTATGCCCATCTTGTCTAATATCAAACTGGTGTCGTACGGACTGATACCTTCGAGGTTAAACGAGACAACCCCGCTTCGATCCGCTCCCTGGCCGTATACCCGGAGACCCTCGATTTCCTGCAACCGGGCGTGGGCGTAGTCCAGAAGGTCACGTTCGTGACCAGCAATATCCTGTATGCCGATCCTCTCGAGAAACTCCAGGGCAGCTTCCAGGCTGACCGCTCCTGCGATATTGGGCGTACCAGCCTCGAATTTGAAAGGAGTCTCGGTGAAAGATGTCTGGCCGAAATGTACCGAGGATATCATACCGCCGCCATACTGGTAGGGTGGCATTTCGTTTAGCCAATTCTCTTTGCCATAGAGCACCCCTATTCCCGTAGCCGCGTAGGTTTTGTGTCCCGAGAATGCATAGAAATCGCATCCAAGATCCTGTACATCTACCGGAATATGTTGAATTGCCTGTGCGCCATCGACAACCACCGGAATACCTCTCTCGTGTGCCAATCGAGTAATGAGTTTGATCGGGTTTACGGTTCCCAGTACATTGGAAACATGCGAGACTGCCAGTAGGCGGGTTTTCGATGACAGGGCCGATTCGATACGCTCCATCTGCAGGGTACCGTTGTCGGCAAACGGAAGCACCTTCAGGACCGCGTCTTTCTTTTTGCAGAGCATCTGCCAGGGTACCAGGTTTGAATGGTGCTCCATCTCGGTGACCAGAACCTCGTCTCCGGGTGATATGAACCACCCCCCGAACGCATCGGCTGCCAGATTGAGTGAATCGGTTGTTCCGTGGGTAAAGATGATCTCGTGGGTATGGTTGGCATTCACAAACCGTCGAACGGTCTCTCGTGCTGATTCATAGGCCCCGCTTGCCTCGTCGCCAAGGAAATGGGCCCCGCGATGAATGTTGCTGTTGGATTTGCAGTAAAAGGCGCTCAGTCGATCCAGAACCGCCCGGGGCTTCTGCGTGGTAGCCGCATTGTCCAGATAGACAAGTGGACGGTTGTACACTGAACGCTGGAGAATCGGAAACTCTGCTCGTACTGCTTGAGTGTCAACCATGCGAGTTCTATGGGTATCGTGATATCGTGAGAAGGCAGTAGTGCTGCTCCGGATCCATGGCAAGCTCATCCACCTGAAGCCCTGCAGCGATGAGTTCTTCAGAGAAGCGCGGAAGCTGAAATTTGTGGGAATTTTCGGTGTGAATCGATTCGCCGGCTTTCAGCCGTATTTCGCTTGGATGGTGAGGACAGGTAACGACCATGTCACGGGAGGCCACCAGGTGCATCTCGATCCGGGATTCTGCTGCGTTGAAAAAGGCCATATGGGCAAACGAATCAGGATCGAAATCCGAGCCGATGAGGGTGTTAACCACATTCAGAATGTTCTTGTTGAACCGTGCAGTTACCTTGCGTGAATCGTTGTACGCTTTTTCCAGAAGGTGCACCGGTTTTACAAGATCTATTCCCAGCAGGAGTCTGTCGTTTTTCTGCATGAGTTGTGCAAGGGACTGAAGAAGATGCGTGCGTTGCTCTTTTGTAAGGTTGCCGATTGTACTTCCCAGAAAACAGAAAAGCCGGTCACGATGCGAGGGAAGAAGGTGAAGCTGAGTCATGAAATCTGCCACCAGTCCCTGTACCGAAAGGCCGGGATAGCGTTCAATCAGAAGATGCGCGGATTCTTCGATCGCCTCTCTGCTGACATCGAGTGGCAGATATCGGATCGTTCCCATGTTGATAGGATCAACAGCGTCGAACAGAATCGATATCTTCGAGCAGTCTCCACTTCCAAGCTCGATAACGTCGGAATCGGCAAGAGGCTCACCGATGAGGGGAGCGACACCGCGAAGAAGCTCTTTTTCGATCCTGGTCGGGTAATACTCCGGAAGCGTCGTTATTTCCTCGAAAAATTTCGACCCGATTGCATCGTAGAAGTACATACTCGAAATCTGCCGTGGCGGAATGGCAAGACCCTCCAAGATCTGTCTCACCACCTGATCTTCACCAATGGTCGGCAGGTAATTATCGACCAGTATTTGTGTTTCGGTAGAGGAATAATCACCGGTTGCGTTCATGACTGTTCAGTTCCTTTGCTATGCGTATGCTTCTTCTGGAATTCCTGTCTCAAACGGATTGCTTTCATCGTTGCTCCACTCAAACCATCCACCGTCGAATACCGCCACTCGAGGCCAGCCCA
>JBEPYC010000255.1:0-3674 GCA_041641555.1 Chitinivibrionales bacterium
GCTGCATAAGAGGCTGTAGCCCTGCTGCGCGCTTTGCTGCGCCCAGCAGGGCAACTAGTTCATCCAGCAAGCTGGATTGCTTATATGCAGACAAGCTGCATAAGAGGCTGTAGCACTGCTGCGCGCTTTGCTGCGCCCAGCAGGGCAACAGCCTCTAAAACGCGTTAGCAAGATCGATGACGATTCTGAAGTTGTTTTCGCCGGTGCCGGTGGTTCCCCAGGCAAAATCAAGGCGGAAATTGAAAATGCCAAGCAGCGGATAATGAAGACCAATTCCATAGGCCGTCGCTTCGCCGCTGGTGTTCAGCTCGAAACCCTCTTCGATATCCCACACCTTTCCATAGTCGACAAAGGGGACGAATCGAAGCGATGCCAGTGTGTTTCCGGCGGGAAAGGTGTTTTTGAATGCCCCGAAATCCAGCAGGCCCAACCGAATCTCAGCCGATGTGAGATAATATGCCGGCACCAGACGCTCATCAGTCGGTGACGGTGGTCGAATCTCCCGGTACTGAAACGCACGAACGCTTCGGGGACCACCCAGGAAAAATTCACGCGAATTGATTCCACCGCTCCCGAAAAACCTTCCACCATTGATCCGAGCGGCAAGTACCACCTGAGAAAGTGGCGGATAATAATACGATGAACGCGCTTCGAGCCAGTTGTGACGACGTTTCAGCAGTGAGAGGACATCCTGCCCATCCAGACTCCCGCCGTTTCCCCATGTAAACGCAAAAGCCGCGCCTCGTGAAGGGCGAAACGGCGCATCGACATAATCCAGTGAAAGCGATGTCCGGGTGTTGAGGTTTGTGGCACGACCGGGAAGTTCGGGAGCAGAAATCTGGTCGGTATGAACAAGCTCTCCACCGGTAGACAACCGGGCGAAATCGGTCAGTTCCCGGGAGAAGCGGCTCGTAAGCTGCACCTCGAAGTCCCCATCGAACGCACCGGTGTTGAGGCTGTCGTGTATCTTCCCGAGCTGATACCATGCGATGTCCAGTTCATTGTCGAACCGCACGAGTGATTTGAAAAGAAGTGGCGTACTGTAGCCAAACCGGAAGCTCTGCTTTCGGAATGCCAACGTGGTCGCGAACCTGAGTTCATGAAAACGTCCGGCGACATTACTGTGGCTTATACGAGCGTCTCCTCCCAGACCTTTTTGCGTCTCGTAGAAAACGGATGTCGTGATTCTTCCCGGTACCGTTTCACTGGTTCTCAGTACCAGTGCCGAAAGCGTATCTCCCTCCCGAACCAGCAAGCTGTCTTCCAGTCGCACGATCACAAAAGACTGCGTCGATTGCAGCTTCTCGATAACTCTTTCGTTCGTCCTTCCGGTGACTGTATCACCCTTCTCATAGGGTACCAGTGACCTGATCAAATCTTCATCTGTTAAGCCCACCAGAGAATCCGGCTTGCCGGCTCGCTCCCTTCGCACAATCAGCGTATCCAGTGTTACCAGACGCTTTGCTTCAACTTTGAAAAAGAGACGTGCATCAGCCGAATCCGGATAGATCAAAAGACTGTCACGAACTTCTGCATGCAAATACCCGGCATTCCGGTATGCTCGGAGAATAGCGGTCCGATCTCGAAGGATATCATCGCGCTGGTAAAATCCGTTTCGGACCGTTTGCAAACGCGGCAGCGATACCCCGGCTGTATCCAAGACATCGATCGCTTCCACGCGAACAGTATCGTAGCTGTACCGCGGCCCCTCTTTCACCGAAAAGGTCGCTTCTACATTTCCGTCATCCACCCATTCGACGGTGGATTCCACTCCGACATCAAAATACCCCCGCTCCCGATAGAACGCAGCAATCGATGCCACCGATGCATCGAGCCATCGGGGTACGCGCTGCCTGAGAGAATCAGATGGAGGCTTCTGTACGGCATTCCTGAGTTTTCCGGTCCCGATCTCGTCATTCCCCTCGTATTCCACATCGACACCAGCGAGGATAGTGCCCAGCAGGATACCTACAAATGTCGTGACGAACCGCCAGCGTATATGCATCTCGTTTCTCAACACCTATTCTCCGAATGGATTCCAGAAGTCATATTCATAGCGAACTCCGATACGCTGCTCGACAGCATCTTCAAACCGCTCTTCTTCCTCCTGAGGCTGTGCGATAACCGCCGCTTCCAGGGTAAGATTTCCTTCAAGACGACGCTCCCAGTCATCATCAGAGAGCCACCGCCCAAAGGGCGGCCACCACTGCAGGCTCAGCACATATTCCCATGCGGAACCCGCCCCTTCGGTCACCGCTTCGTAAACGGCACTTGCATTGAATCGGAATCGCATAAACTGCTTGCTGATCACTTCGACACTGAATGGCTGATCGGTCGAATCAGCCACCAGCGTACCCAGACCGCTCACGTTGACTGTCGCAATCCAGTTCTCGGTAAACCTTCCAGCCAACTCCGTCAATCTTCGATTAAGTGTAGGTTCCAGAAGTGACAATGCCTGTCCGCCAACCGACTCCCCACCCTGGGTAGCTACGGGTGTTCGCGAATAGCATCCCCGGCGAACAGAAAGAACAAGACTCGTGATATCGGCCCCGCCTCCTTGCGCTTCACCGCAGTCAGTCTCGTATGTGAATTGCGCATTTGCCAGAGTACCCTCCAGATAGGTAAACACCGTACACGAATCACCATCCACTTCACCTTCAACATTGGTCTGGCAATCAGCCGCAAGCTCTTTTGCCGCTGTCATTCGTACCTCGCCGCTTTCCATGCGATCGTTGGTCCAGCGCGCCAGAAAATTTCGGATCTGAAACTCCTGCGCGCCCGCACCAATTGCTCCCGTGCTCGAGAACACTCGCCCATCGAAAAGCAGGTATGGATAGGTCCCGGTAATCTGCAGCGATGCCTGAAAGGGCATTTGAAGAAGATCAGCGGCAATCCGGTTGTTTGCGCCAACGGTTCTGAGTTCGATATCAAATTGAATTTCCCGTCCTGGCGCCGAATAGGTCGGCCCCCCGGTCCCTTCTCCGAGCAGATTCTGCAAGGCTTCCAGACTTCCCAGTCGATAGCTGACATCGGTTCCTCTCAATCCAGCGTTCAGCGCAATTCGAAGAGGCCGTTGCCCTACACTGGTACCATCAGCAGCTTCCGAAATCGCTGATATCGATGAGTTGACATCAACCAGCGTGGAGTTCGCCCGAAGCGGAGGACGCAGGTAACGGACCGATACGCTGTCGGCACCAAAAGTAATGTCCGGATCCTGCAAGGAACCATCGGCATTGAGACTAAACCCTGAGAGCGAGACCGAAGTAAGGTCGTTTGGGGCCAGACTCAGGCTTCGTCCCCTCACCTCTGCATTGATCGTCGACACAGAGTCAAACGAAAGCCGTGCCGTCGCAGTGGCCGTTTGAGTACCCCTGGATGTTAGCACCAGTGAATCGACCCGGAGAACATTGCTTTCCAAGACGATGCCCCCACGAACTTTCTGCGTATCGACACGTGGTATCCAGTATGTCGTCTGGAGTTCGGAAGTATATACATACGGTGAGAATTCCGGATCATTCAGAGAAACCACCGCGTGAGCAAGGAGCCGTATATCGCGGAGGGCTCCGGCATTCCCGGGGAGATCATAGCCGCCCCAGACCCCGATCGCACTGCGAAGAGTATCGCCCGGATGAATCGGTACAACAGCATGCATCATCAGGTTCTCCGAAAGCGTA
>JBEPYC010000255.1:3684-6280 GCA_041641555.1 Chitinivibrionales bacterium
TGTCGGGGAAAATCGGCCCCGCGGCAATGCGCGAAATCCGGTTCAGGTCAAATGGGGCGGAAGCGATGGTATCTTCTTCGGTACTCAGCGGCCTGAATTTCCCTAAAACCGCAAGGCTGTCCGACAGCCCGAGAGCAACGATGTAATCAATCGAAACCGGGCTTCCTCCCGTCAGTTCAAGCTCTCGCACTACCACTTCACCCGCTAACCCTTCATCAGGTGTATAAGTCAACTTCCCATATGCCAGTCCATTCGAGATTGGGGGTTGTGCAAGAAAGGGCTCCAGAAAGTCTATCACCTGAACACTGTCGATATCGAGAACAAAGTAGCGAATGCCTTCCAGAGATGTCGGATCCTTCTGAAGAGAGGTCAAGGCGGAAATGCTGGTAACCAGAGCAGTCCGGATTTCGCTCCCTCTGCTGCGGATCATGACCGTGTCGACCCGAAGAGTATCCTCACCCCACGCTGCATTGGCCGAAACATAGTAGGGATCTTCTTCGAAAACTCCCTCCAGCTCCACCCGAGCATTACCCGCCTGATCGGTCAGATGAAGACGGGATTCGGTGGTCAGGCTGGTGATATCCGAGGGAATAGCCTTTACGGCTTCGTGCGGAACCCTGCTCAATACCAGATTCTCGCTCGCTATGACATGTGTCTGGTCTTTGAGAAGACGATAACGTGCCGATCCGTTTTCAGGATGCCAAAGCCTGAAATCCACAACCTTCTCCCGGGACTGGTACGGTGCTTCTCCCTCGGCCCGCCACCTCGTCCCGCTTTCTTCTACCACGGCAGAATCAAGTACATACGCACTACCGGTGACCCGCTGCCAGGCGATAACGGTGTCCGCATATGCACCATACGCTTCTACATCCTGCGCCCGTAAACGCAATGCCAGTGTGGATCCGTATAACTCTCCTTTGATATGGGCATCGCCAAAGGTCACCATCGTATCGGTAAAAACTCTCATCCATCGTTCACCCGTCGTGGGCCAGGCCTGGAGCGTCCCCCTGAGTGACTCTCCGGCAAATCGCACGGTAGCCTCAAGCCGCGATGAATCCGCCGTAAGAATGGTTGCACCAACTCGGTCCATACCAGCGCGAGCCTCAAGAAACCGCAGGCCGGCGGCGAAAACCGTGTCTCCCAGATTGATTGGTACACCGGATGCGTACCCCGATATTGTCGTCTGGATACCCTGAGGAGACATTGACAGTCGAAGCAGAGAATCGGCATCGATTCCCGATAATCTCCCTTCTAAACCAAGTCGCGTGCCGGTAGAGCCGGTATCCTGAACCTGCCAGGTTCCTCGAGAACCAATCACCTGCCCCCGGATACCAAATTTCTCGTCACCCAGAACCAAGGGGCCCAGATTCCCCACCTCCCGGAGAACGCCCTGTGCCGAGAGCTCGAGTGTTCCCGTATCGATATTAGAGGCTGTGGCCGATAGCCTAAACCGATGAAGCGTACCCATAGTATCGGAGACAGGGATGACCCCTCGGTAGGCTTCACTGGTTTGCACGAATGCATTTACCGCCGCTCGTCCTATCAGCAGATTCTTCTTACTCCGAACCAGAGCCAGCTCCAATGAGTCGCTTTCTGCCTCTGCACGAATTGTGAGATTTGCCGTCAGACTGTCCTGCAGCTCCCAGGAACCATACAGCTCCACCGAAGGAGCTATCCGGACAGATACCGGCAGTTCGGTAAGGCGTTCGATACGAAGCTGGACCCTCCGGGGCTCCGCAGAATGAGCACGAAGCCCTTGCAGCGCCACAAGGATGCTGTCGCTCTGGTAAACAATCCCATGGGCCACTCGCGCTTCGAAGTCGACCGGCAGCTCAAATTCGGGAAATGGAATCGAATCGGGAATCGCTGCAGTATCCGCCGGGTCCGATTCGGTCGTATCCGAAGGCGGGAGAAATGCCCGCACAGTATCCAGGGACACTGCTACCGAGGGCCGAAACGACAGAAGTGATGATATCAGATGGGGATTGATACGGATATCCGATGCATAAAAAACCGTACTGTCCATCTCATAGCGGACCGATCGGGCATGAGCGGACAGGTCCCAGTTGAGACCGGGCTTTTCAACCGACAGTATTCCCGGCCCTGCCTGAATCGGCTCGGATAGATAATTGCGCACCCACAGCGTGCCGGCGATGGCTCCAAGTACAAGGACACCAATAGTCACCACGACGACCACAGCTGCGATTTTCAGGAGACGTTTTTTCATTCTCGACAGGTTCTCCTATATTGAGGAAAGCAAAAAATATGCAATTTTCATTCCCGGTATGGAATTCTTGCCGAAAGCAGAGGAATGCGAAGAGCAATGCAGCGGTCACAGAACCACGAATTCTCGACGTTGCAAGGCCTCTCACCGGATGAGGCGATCGGAGTTGGCATGATTTTTTCTTTGTTTTTCTGCGGTAACCACCCGGGGAACAACTATGACTGCAAAGAAATCCTTCCTGAATAACTTACGCCCTACCAGAACGGGAGTGCTGGGGTGGGCATTGATGACTATCGCCCTTGGTGCATATGTCGCGGCCAACATGCTCGATCTCTGGGATGCCTATCCCTGGTATGACCGGGTCATGCATCC
>JBEPYC010000256.1:0-6256 GCA_041641555.1 Chitinivibrionales bacterium
ATTGACGGATAACAAAGCCAGGGCAGGCAAGGACTCCTGAGCCTTCTTCGGATTCTCAGACTTCCTGGAGGAATGACCCGACGGCCTCATCGGTATCGGAGAAAACTTTGAATTTGCGCAGCAGGTTGGTTATTTCGAAGAGGTTTTTCACCAGGTAATTCATATTCACCAGCCGAATATCTCCGCCCGTTTTGGCCATTTTCGTCTTAAAATCGATTATTGCGGCAAGTCCGATACTGCTCACGTACTGAGCTTCTTTCATATCCAGCACGATTTGTGTACGACCTTCCTCCAGAAGCTCCTGCAGCTTGAGCCTGAAGATCGGTACGTTCTCCTGTGAAATGCTTCCTTCCACCGAGACCACCGACACCGCGTTTCTCTCTTCAATGCGAACCGTCATACCTGATCCTTTGCCCTCGTGGACTCCTGGAGGGTTTGTCTGTTATACCAGCAGGCCATTGACACCGGCTCCCTGTATCATCTCCACGAACTGATCAACTGAGTCGGGGGCAAATTGAGTACCTTTACCGGTAACCAGCTCTCGTATTGCCTCATCAGTCGACAACTTTCGACGATATTCCCGATCCGTCGTCATAGCATCGTAGGCATCAACCACCGCCAGAATTCTGGCCCCCAGCGGGATTTCGCGTCCCTTCAGACCATGAGGGTATCCCTGTCCATCCTGCCGTTCATGATGATGCAGGACGATGGGGACCTCCTTTTCAAGGAATTTTACATCCTTAAGGATATTGGCACCTATAACGGGATGCTTTCGAAGAATCTCGAATTCTTCTTCGCTGAGCTGTCCTTTCTTTGTAAGGACTTCCTGACCGATCCCGATTTTGCCGATATCATGAAGAAGACCGGCGTATTTGATAACCTCGATTTCGTTCTCGGGCAGCCCCATTTTTCGAGCCAGCAGCACGCCATACTGGGAGACATTCTTTGAGTGCTCCTGCGTGTAATGGTCCTTTGCATCGATCGCGTTCACGAGCGCATTTGTCGATTCCATGTATGTAGCCCGCATCTCTTTGGACAATCGCATGAACTCAGTTTTCAAGCCGTCGATACTGTAATTGTCCAGTGATCGAATATCGGAGGCTTCGATTTCCTTCCACAACCGGATAATATTGCGCCCGTCGCGTTTGGCCCAGTAGAGGGCCGTATCGGATCGTTCAATGAGATCTTGTTTGATGCGAATTTCCTGACGGTATTCGGCCACCCCGATACTCACGGTAACATGGATGGTGTTCTTCCCATCGGTAAAAAGATGATTTTCGATTCCCTTATGCAGTTTCGATGCAAATTTCATGGCTCCTTCAGCACCAAGGCTTGTTATCACCATGAATTCCTCGCCGCCGTATCTTCCGCAGATATCCACTTCGCGGGAATTTTCCTTGATTATATCGGCAATCTCGAACAACACCAGGTCACCGAACTGATGCCCCCAGGTATCGTTTACCGCCTTGAAATGATCGATATCAAGGAGGAGGCAGCTCAGAGGCATTTCGTATCGTTTTGCGCGTTTGAATTCGAAATCAAAACGCTCCTGCAGGAACCGATGGTTGTAGAGTCCGGTAAGTCCATCGGTTATGGATAGCTCAACAAGCTCTTTGTTTTTCTTGTCAAGCTCTTCCATCAGCACCTTTTCCGAGGCCAGTGCGAACCGCAACTCGGTAAGAAGCCGTTGTCGCTGGATAGCGTGATGGATTGTCCGGCTCAGGATCTCTGTTGTGAGTTTTTGTAAGGGAAGTACGTCCTGAACTCCGCCTTGAATCGCCTGTGCAGCAAGTTTCGGATGGTAGGTATCACTGAGCACCAGGACGGGAATGTCACCGGATCGCTCCACCACTCTCGAATATGCGGCCGCACTTTTTTTCAACTCAGGCTGGAGATGAACCAAAACGATGTCTGCCCGATCGGCCCAGAAGATATCTTCTGCCAGCACTGATTCGCCCGGCACAAAGCTTACTTCATGATTACCGTCGGCCTTATTTAAAAGGTCCCGGACAACCCCCTCGGTCTTTTTTGCCTCTCCGGTACACAGTACCCGCGTCACACGTCCACTGACTCCCTTAATTACTTCAGGTGCCGAAAGGCTTTCCACGAGAAATCTCTCCGATGCAGTAAAAAAAGATGCCCCACTTTCCGGGGACAATCAGCTCGTCAGGCTGCCGGTGCACTGGCACCGCTCCTGCCGTAATCTCGATGTCTTTGATTATTGTACTGCCCTGCGCCCTGAGCTGTCAAAGGTTTTTGCTTTGTCACCCGGGCACCCTATATGGGAGAACTGGAGAGCCGGGTCTTCAGCTGGGAGAAATCTGAAGGAACCGGGGCCGATATCGTGCAGTTTTTTTTGGTTCGAGGATGCTCGAATTCCATGCGAGCACAGTGCAGCGCTTGCCTTTTGAACAAAAGGTGTTTCTCTACTGTTTCTGGATTCCGGCGCCACCTCAGATACATTTCTTCGGGAAGAGAGTAGAGCTTGTCCCCTACAATTGGGGTTCCCATGAAGGCGCAATGCACTCGAATTTGGTGAGTACGACCGGTCAAAGGAACCGCTTTGATCAGAGAGAACCCGTCTGGAAAAACTTCCAGCTGACGGAACCGGGTCACAGCCTCTTTGCCGGTATCGATTCCCGCTTTGAATCGATACTGGACCTCGGAGCCAGTATCCTTTGCGATTGGGGCATCGACAGTTATCGCCGGACGTTCGAGGCAATTATGGACAATCGCTGCATACTCCTTTTCAACTGATTTCCATCGTTGAGGATCATGAGCGAGCCGGAGGGTTTCGGGGTCTTTGGCAACCAGCACTACGCCCGAAGTCTCCCTGTCGAGCCTGTTGATCAGCCCGGCATCGGGGTAGGTCTTTCGATCTTCGGCATGTCTAATCAGATACATCAGATTGCTCTTAAACGACCGCCCGCTTCTATGAACCAGCAGATTGCCTGGCTTGTCGATGCCAAGCAGCCACTGGTCTTCATAAACAACCCGATAATCAAGATCGGCAGGAGGCTCAACAAAGGGCGGGGGTTCATAGGCGACAATATCGCCCGTATGCACGCTCGCCGATTCGTCGGCCCGCGAGTCGTTGACAGCCAGACGGCCTTCCCGCACATGCTGCCGCCACTGCTCCAGAGAAAGATAGGTAAAGCGCTTGCGGAGATACTCAATCAGAAGAAGGCCATTATAATTGCCGGGTACTTGGGAATGGAGCCTCATAGCTCATTTATGTACAGGGGCTTGTACCCCCCGCCACTTCCCGCCGAATAGTTCATGAGAATTATTTCCGTTTTACGGTCGCGTGCAACATTGACGATCACCCGATCTACATACTTACGAGCAATATAAAACCCTCTCCCATGTTCATCAAACATTCCGATAGGGATGTCGTCTTCTCCCGAAGTCACCTGTCGGTACAACCAATAAAGCACATCGGCCTTTTTCAGTCGTCCTCCATTGTCGGTAACCATCACCGCACACTTCTGATCGTCGTAAAACACCGAAACGCGAATTGCGTTTTCTTCCGATAATTCAAAATCGTAGTCCCAGGCTTCACGATGGCGTGGTGTTTCCTTCCGTATTCCGTAGAAAACGGCATTCGTCAGCATTTCAAGCAGGACCAGCTCAAGACGTTTGGTCTGAAAATTTTCCGGAAGATGACCAATAATCCGATGAACATCTTTTTCCAACGCATCGCCGCGCCTGATCAGGAAATCCCGTCGCGAGGGCTCCGATTGAAAGTACTTGTCGGCGCCAAAGATATCGTTATTGAGCAAGCTTTTTATGACAACAGATAGTTCTTTGGTGTCCAGCGGAACAGTCTTAATCAACACGTTGCCGACATCGTGTTTCATCGCAAGTTCGAGATAATCCTCGACATTGTATGCTGTAATCAACAACCTTTTAGTTTCTGGATAGTGTTCCTTAACGATCTTGAGGAGCTCGAACCCTTTCATTATCGGCATATTGATGTCCGACAGTACAAGGTCCACCTTGCTGTTGGGAAGCGCATTCTCCAGAGCGTCAGCTCCGTCTCTGGCTTCGAGAACTTCGTATCCCTCGATATCCCGAAGATAATCGGAAATCATACCCCGCATTTCGGGCTCGTCATCAACCACCAGGATACGGTATTTTGAATTCATTGCTATCAGAGCCCCCTGAGATTAATTAGTCGAGTGTTCTGGACAAGGATTCACATCATCCCGCTGCAGGACAATACTGTTTGTGTGCCGAACCTGATCACGGAACCAGAGGTACGGTGTCCAATCGCACACTCGAACATAGCCGGTACCGGCTTGAAGGTAAAAAAGATACGACATGACATTAAATTTCCCCTGATATGGTACCGGCGCAGATTCCAAGGTCGCTGGCCACCGCCGTACTATCCCATTGAAGAAATGGGTAATGCAGCAACGAGAGCTACAATCTATTTTCTTCTCGAGAAAAATGCCAGCCGACGCATTACCATGGCGCATATCAAACAAGTCAAACACGAGAATTCTGCTTCGCGAACGTTTCCGGGGCTCTCATTCTGTATTCGCCTGCCTGCGCTTACAGGATGCGTGGCTGTCATTCTCGGCATATTCATTTCAAAAGCAGTTTCTTCTAATCCGTTTTTTGCTTCACCACTTCCAGAGATCCTTGCAACCGGGACAGTGCTGGGTGGCCTTTGTTTCCGACCGGCGTTGGCTCGAGTGACCTTTTTTTTCCTGGCAGGTGTCCTCTTCTGGCAAATCCACCTGAATGCAATAGAAGAGACTCCAATTGTCTTCTCCGAGCTGGATACTGTTCCCTCCCCCACTGTTGCCTACGGCACGCGTATCACTTCTTCCCTGGTTTCCCGTGACCGATTCACGTTTCTTTTCAGGGCCGATTCGATATTGCTCAATGACAGTCTCTATCCATCTCTGAGCGGAAAGACCTTTCGTTGTACTCGTCTTACCTCCCAAGAAACACCATCGCGACTCAGGATTTCGGGCACATTTGTTTCACCTCGTCCACGATCGAATCCGGCGGGGTACGATCAATCGACCCATTTCCTCTCTCGTGGGATCTGGGGCACCATTTACGTCGATTCCCTTACCCGGGTGCAAGATCGGGAACCGGCATGGCTTACCGTGAGGTCACGTGCTAAAACAATTGTACGAAGAACCCTCGGCGCTGTCAATAGCCCCGATGTTCGGGGACTTCTCAGGGCTGCAATCTTAGGTGAGCACCAGGTGCTTGCATCGGACGTACGGTACTCCTTTCGCGATGCGGGTCTCTATCACCTTCTGGCACTCTCAGGCTTTCATGTGGTTGTACTCGGCTCCTTCGTATACGTGGTAACCCTCCTTCTGCCCATTGGGAGAATCGGTCGAAGCATCATTGTGATTGCGGCCCTGTGGCTTTACCTTGGCCTGGTCGGCCCGGTTCCGTCCCTTTTCAGAGCCGTCAGTATGGCCACAATCCTGGGCGTCGGACTGACCCTCCAGCGCAGGACCTTCGGGCTCAATTCGTTGGGCATTGCGGGCATCGTGTGGCTTGCTTTTTTTCCGTTGAGCCTGTTTACGGCCGGATTCCAACTCTCGTTTGCCGCCACTGCCGGACTGCTCATGCTTCATCCCCTGTTGCTCCAGAAAATCAGGACTTCTTTCGATAACTCCATTCCTGGTTTTATTTCCGTACAGATTCTTTCGACGGTATCTGTCACCGTCTGTGCACTTCTGGCGACCGCTCCGATTCTCCTGTGGCATTTCGGTGAAGTAGCCCCCATTGGAGTACTGACGAATCTTGGGGCGGGCATTCTTATGACCGTGTGTCTCTGGGGGAGTTTTCTGGCAGTTCCTCTCGGCGCGATTATGCCATTTCTCGCGGAAACGGTGATGGTTTTTCCTGCCCTTGCCGGTGAAGCGCTCCTCAGTCTGGCGGAGATCGGACAGCGCTTTTCTTTTCTCCATCTCAGGGTAAACCTGCCCAAGTGGTCCCTTGTGCTCTACGGAGGAGGTCTCCTGGGTTTCTATTTCATTGCTGCCCCAGCCCGAAAAAACTTTCTGGTACTTGCCGGAGGTATCCTTTTCGCCATCACTCCAATCGTGTCTATGGATACCCTCAGCCACACCACGACGGAACTCGTCTTTTTCCACGACTGGTCACAGGACTTCGCGGCGCTTCGCTTCAGGGGTAACCGTTGCTGGCTCATTGCATTTCCCGGCAACTCTCGCACTCCCGCCAATCCCGACTACTCCATTGGCAGCTGGTTACGACACCT
>JBEPYC010000257.1:0-6248 GCA_041641555.1 Chitinivibrionales bacterium
CGAGAAGTGCCTGCGAAACTTCCTTGAAAGCCCCGTCTGCAGCTGGATTTTCATGAAGGCTCTGACAAACAAAAGTAACTGGCTTATCGAACCAGGAGGTTACGGAGAAACGCGGCTCAGTGGGTTGAAGGCCTACTGCAAAATGGATTTTCTATTTCCCGTCGATAAGCACATTCACATTCTGGACTGGAAAACCGGCCGCAAAAACACCTACAAGCACACTCGACAGCTCATCGGGTACGCAACTGCGGCTGAGAACAATTTCGGCATTCCTTCCGATGTAATATTCCCGAAAATCGTATACCTGCAGCCATCATTCGATGAACTGGAGCTGCGCATCACCGAAAATGACCTGAAAGCCTTTTTCAATGATGTTCGGAACCAGACCGATGAGATGCTCTCCTATTGCGCGGACCCCCAGAGGAATACCCCCAAGCCGATCGATGCATTCCCAATGAGCCCATCAAAAGGTACCTGCGGGCATTGCAATTACCGTGAGCTCTGTTTTCCGGGCGAGAATTGGGGATCCGAGGGTCCGGTATTCGATAATGACCGGTAATCTCGACGCGAACATGGACTGACTCATCATGAAAAAGCCCTGAAGAGTTTCCTCTCCAGGGCATACCTGTACAGTCTATTGACCTGTGTTCTACCCTTCAACCTCTTCTTCTATTTCCTCGAGCTCTACCGGCTCGTCTTCGATATCCCGCCCCTGACGCGCTGCCTCACCTCGAAGTTCCTCCACGCTGGACATGGGTTCGTTGAGGTGAAGTGCCATGAACTCGGCGTCATCGGCAAGCTCACAGTCGGGCGTGTTCTTCAGAAGCCACTTGTAGTTTTGTTCGGCCAGCTCTGCCTTCCCCAGGTATTCATCGTAAATGAAACCGATCATAAAGAAGGTATTGCACATTTCTTCGTCGGACTGCGGATACCAGAGGAGCTTTCTACGGTAGTGGCGAATTGCATCGTTGTAGCGCTCGTTTTCAGTCAATATCTTGGCCAATTCCCCCACTGCCCTTTCTCCTTCAGGAAGAAACGCAAAGTTGGTGGCGACGGACCGGTACAGCTCCTCGGCAATCTTTACACCACCGGTATCCCGTGCTGAATCCGCCTGCGCAAGCATCTGCTGGGGATTCATATCCCGTTCATCTTTCCAGTCGGACTGCAGAAACTCGACATTCGCATCCTGACGAACCGAATGGATAATGCTATCCACACCCAGCGCCACGATATCATTCCATCGATCCTGGAGAACCGAAGCGAGCCGGGAAGAATCAACTGGAAGCTGCACCCGGTAAATGCCATCCCAGTAGGCATATTTAGCCATCGTCGTATCGACCGATTTGCCTTCCCTGGCCTTTTCAACCACCTGGTTTTCCACGTGGTGGATAGCGACTTGCACCTTCCTGGCCCAATCCATCACCTTGCCGGGTTCATAGTTCTCCATGAATCCGGAATCCTCAGCCTCATCGCTCAGCAGCTCCCATATCAGAAGCCACTTGGCAAGATCGTTCATTCTCTGAGGATCGCCCTGATACATCTCACGCTGATTGTCGGGGAGCCAGCTCATAATCACATCCATGTCATCGGGAGTGATCAGTTTACCCTCGCCGTACCAAACGTCCACCGAATCGGGAAACTGCTCACCATACTGTTCCTCATAGAGCACTTCCATGAAAAAATCAGGTAGATTTCTTCGGGCAGTGTTGATCCACATTCTCTCGATGACACTCTCGCTCACCGTTGAGTCTTCAGCCCGCTGCTCTTCCACGAATTCTTCAGTGGGAGGATGTTTTTCCAGAAAGGCCCTTTCGATCACTTCATTGCGAACTTGGGAAAGCGGCTGAATATAAGCAGAGTCCTGCGCAACAGTCGAGTCTTTCATCCCCGTGGTATCAGCGGTAGTATCGCCCTCAGCCGCGGGAACCTTCTTTGTCTCGAATTTGGTGACCGTATCGCGAAACTCTTCAGTGTTTTCTTCGTAATAGCGCTCGATTTCCTCGTCGGTGACACCGAGGGTCGGTTCGAGAACTTCAGATAAATAGAGGTGTGCAGGGAAAAATTTCTGTTTCCATGACCAGTCGCGGGTTTCCAGTGCCTTATGAGATCCAAGCAATGGGCTGGCTTTGTCATAGAGAAGCTGCGTTTCGACCATGAAAGTGATCGGGGTACGGTTACCGGGAAATACTTCCGGCATGCGCGTGGGATACATACGTTGCATTCTTCGAAAAGCCTCGAAACTGGGCATGGAAATCATTTTGGAGCCGATACGCACAACTCCCGCTTCCTCATCCGCTTTGTTTCCGCACGACATCGTAATCGCGCCAAGAAGAACAACGGATGCTACTACACCAGTCGGTATCCATTTGCTGTTCATAATGTGCACACTCCCAGAAAAGTTACGCGCCCCCACCCGGAGACACCCCTGTTACTTTAATTATCCTGATATTCAGGCACTTTTAGCCGTTTCAGGCATCGACACACATGCATTGCTTGAGAGAAGGGAAGGAAGGAAGGACCCTGATGCAAAAAAACCTGCGAACCGGCGCAGCAACTCAACGGTTCGCAGAGAGAACTTATGCGCGCTTCAGAGACTCAACGGCTTCATCGAGTTCATCGTAGATTTCCAGAAGCGACGTAGCACCGATGATCTCAATTATTTCATATACGTTTTCATTAACGTTTGCAATTTTGAAGCTACCGTTCTTCTCTCGAGCCGATTTGTTGAAATGAAGCAGTACTCCCAATCCGGTACTGTTCACATAGCGAAGCTTCTTGAAGTCCGCAACGATATGCACGAATCCTTCATTGAGAAAACTGCAGACTTTCTCAAGGACGAACTCTACGTTCGTGGCATCAAGATCCCCGACGAAGCGGACGAGCATGGCGTTATCGACGCCTTTTAGCTGTTCATTTTCAAGTTCAATTTGCGATTCCATGAGTCTATTCCCCTCTCAGTCGAGTAACGTGCACGCTGGTTCCTTCTTCCGAAAACCCGATACGCAAGTCGTTTGAAAGCATTTTTATGAGAGCCAGACCTCTTCCGCGCTTTTGTTCGAGGCTTGGCTGCGGCGAATTCAACACGGATTTCGACATCTCGCGGAGCATATCCACTTTTTCGGGATTGGTGGCATTGGTAACCTGAAGCTCAACTCTCTCCCGGTCGATATTCATCGTGAGTTCGACATTTCTTCCGGCCGTGTTATTGCCGTGCTCAACGGCATTATTGCAGACTTCATCTACAATTGTTTCGATCCGAAATGAATCCCGACTTCCGTAATTTTTCTGCTTCGTGATCCTGCTGACAAACTGACGGACCGCAGGGACAAACTTCAAATCCGATGGAAAAGAGAGGTGCGTCGCCTGTCTCAGATGCTCTTTTTCCCACCGGTAGGCATTGATGGCAGTCTGGGTGTCGTTATACATTCTGAAAATGCGATTAGCACCGAGAAGATTGAGCAAGGACCTTATGTCAAGACTCAAACCTGCGAATACCAGATCCCCATTACGCTCAACCAGTTTCTTGCGGTAATTCATGAAATTACCGAGCGCCGAAGACGTGAAAATTGTCGTCTCGGACATCTCGGCAACCACAAAGGGCGGGTGACCCTGGATAATATTCTCGAACACCCGGTCGAGTTCAGCCTGCTCGGCTCCACTCAGCGGCCCTTTGAGCCGCACCAACGTGGTGTTTGGATACTCCGCCGCCCCTGCGACTTCCACTTTTAATTCACTCATGGCTCCCTGCTCTCGATCATCCGGCTGTAAAATGCACAGTCACGCCCCGGTATTTCCGGTCCCATGTGCGACCCAATTAAGCTATGGCTATTTCGCCGGTGCTTTTTCTCCACCTTCGCGACGGCGAACGACACGCACCGACGTGAGGTTGTTTTTGTCGATCTCGAAATCAAGCTCTTCGGACAGCATTTTCACTATCTCAAGACCAAGCTTCTCCTTCTTGCCCTGCTCACGCGTCGGAAACTGAACCTGTTTTCCTTCGACTGCATGCTTCAGACGCTCCCGATCATCATCCTCTCCACGTCCGGGATCCTTGACTACCAATTCCATCCGGTCCTCGTGAATCGTGAACTGAATGGTTATTTCGGCATCCAGTGACTGGCACCCGTAGGTAATCGCATTATAACAGATCTCATCGACAACGATTTCAGAACGATAGGCGAATTTCGGGCTGAAGTTTGCGGCTTGCAGCGTTTCGGCTACGAACTTGCGGACTGCGGGTATGTAGTCGATATCACCGGGGAAGGTCAGCTCAAGATTGTATGGTTGACTCTTGTTCATTGGTATCCTTCCGACATCTGCGTCAGAAAGTAGTAAGTGCACATGTTCTCAGTCTTCGCCATGAAGAATAAACGCTTCATCACCCGAAGAGATAACGCCTTTCTTCACCAAACGCTCAATCAGCCGCCCTGTGACTGACATAAGCGAAGAAAATGTGGGGGCTTCTTCAAGGCCCTTGATCGGCGGCCCCGACGCAGCTTCCTTTTCCGACGAAGACCGCATGGAGTCAAGAATACACTCCATTACGAACATGATTTCCCCGTAAGTTAGATTGCCTTTGCGGTAATCGGAAAACTGCTGAATTGCACCAAGTATCAGATCGTTGAGTTTGGTGAACTCGTTCTGATCATCGAAAACATTCTTGTATGACCCGATATCGGACATCGCCATAGCTCCTTTAAGGCCGCTGCCTTTCGATAGTATAAAATCAAACAAGGCACCTTACCAACACACTCGTCGGTATCTCTTTGCGCTTCCTTCCAAGTCCCTGAACTGGCCGGAATCTTCATGACCGGCCGTAGAATCCCGAACCTTGTCGGGAAACGGTGTACCGGTTCTGAAGTACTCACGACGAGCAGGTGTCGCAGGTGCGAGCTATGTCCATGACTCAATGGACACATAATATAATAAAATGATGGAAACGCAGGTACAAGATTTTCCCGTTTAAACTCGCACCATTGTGCTATTTACGCCCCTTCAGGACGTATCACTTGAAAGCTCTATGGCGCCCCGGAACCCTCGTCAGTGCTCTGTTCGGGGTTTTCACCGACATTCTGCCCTGCATTCTCACCTCCTTCGGGATTATCCTGGTTTCCTCTGCCATCGGTACCGCGGCCCGGTTCTCCCGGTATTGCATCAGCCTCCCCAGAGGCGGTATCTCCCTGGATATCAGCAGGCTCCGTAACCGGCACATCGAAAATATCGCGAATGGATGGCTGCGGAGCCGGCTCCTGCTCAGGCTCATTTTCCACCGCGGACCGTAACGCCCCCGGCCCCTGCTCATCCCGAACCGACAGAGCATATTCCAACACCGCATCGATTGTCTCCTCTACGTGATCCGCGGCGATAAACGACAGTCGATGCGCCATCTCGGTCTTATCAGGTGCCGAAATATGAACCTTCCTGAGCGGCGTCAGGGGAATGTGCTCTTTGAATTCCCTCGCAGTTATCCGCTTTTCGGTGGCAAACACCCGCCCCCTGCCCGAAAGATCCGCCATCGTTAACTGCACATCCAAGTTCCCTTCAATATCACACACGACCAGCCAGCGCCGAACCGGCTCGATCCGGTACGAGGTGATATGAGTCCATACGACTATCACACTGTCTCCAAAATGTCTCCCGAGAGCATCGACCAGATCCCGCGTAATCGTCCCTTCTTCGTAGACCGGACCCAATCGAAGACGAAACTCCCGAGTCGATTGCCGGTCGATCAGCTGCACGTCCTGATTGGTCAGGAGCCTCCGATCGACCTGAGCTCGAAACGATGTTTCAATCGCCGGAGCGCCTCCTCCGAACTCTCCCAGGTACAGGATCTCCGCCGTCTGTGCAGCCAGGCACACCCACGCCGCCACCACCACTACTCCTACGCGCTGGATCATTCCGAATTCTCCTTTCGCATCCTGTTGTTGGCCCGGTAAATCCAACTCAACACCTCCGCGATCGCCGCGTACAACTCCGGCGGGATTTCACGATCGATTTCAACCTGCGCCAGAAGCTCGACAAGGTCATTATCCTGATGCAAGGGAATCCCGTTTTTTTCGGCGATCTCTTTGATTTTTTCCGCAAGATGCCCACTTCCACTCGCAACGACCCGAGGGGCACTGTCGCTTTCCTCCCGGTACCGCAGAGCAACGGCACGGTCCCGCAGCTCACGCTCCTTCTGTCGGCTGTTTCCCTTCGCCATATTTCCAATTCGCCTTCCCGATTTTCCCCCGTCAGCCCCCGATTCC
>JBEPYC010000258.1:0-6242 GCA_041641555.1 Chitinivibrionales bacterium
GCTCGTGCAGCATGCTCAGTCGATCGGGGCAAAGGGACTTGCCTACCTGGTCTGGAATGGGGAGAAGATCAAAGGGCCGCTCATGAAGTTCCTCACTGAAGAACAGCTTGGCCGCATAGCCTCCGAGTGCGGAGTCGGGGATGGCGACGTTGTCTTCTTCATGGCCGACACGGAGAAGGAGGCTTCGCGGATTGCCGGGGCACTTCGCCTCAAGCTCGGCAACGATCTCGATCTTATCGAGAAGGATGTCTTCCGGTTTTGCTGGGTTGTCGACTTCCCCATGTTCGAATGGGACGAGGAACGAAATTGTGTCAGTTTCTCTCACAACCCGTTTTCGATGCCCCAGGGTGGGATGGATGCGCTCGAGAGCCAGGACCCGCTTTCGATTCTCGCCTACCAGTACGATATCGTCTGCAACGGGGTGGAGCTTTCCTCCGGAGCGATCCGAAACCATCGCCCCGAAATCATGTATAAGGCCTTCGATATTGCCGGCTACAGCCGCGATGTCGTCGAAGAGAAGTTCGGGGGGATGCTCAACGCGTTCAAGCTTGGCGCGCCTCCACACGGTGGTATCGCCCCCGGAATCGACCGTATCGTCATGCTTCTGGCCGGTGCAAGCAACATCCGTGAGGTTATCGCCTTCCCGATGAACCAGCGTGCACAGGACCTGATGATGGATGCTCCCTCGGAGGTCTCCGAAGAACAGCTTCGTGAGCTTCATATCAAGATTCGAAAGAAAATGTAACGATTTTTGGGTCGCTACAAATTCGTTCATTTCAAAGAGCCCCATTTTGGGGCTCTTTTTTTGTGCGCAAGCGTCTTCGTACCCCCATTTCCCCACCCCGATTCTTCACAAGTTTGTATCGTTTGCATCCGTTCAGCACAAAAGCGTCATTCCGACACAACCTAATCCGAACCGCCTATAATGTATAGGGGATGAGTAGTGGCATATACATTGCGATGGAGGAGAGCGGACGCGTGCCTGTAACTTTAAATGACCGACACCAAACCAAACCCCAACCAAAGGAGTTGTGTTATGCGTCTTATGCAGCGAGGTATTGCCGCCCTTCTTACCCTGGCACTGGCGGGTGCCGTGACAGCCCAGGACATGAAACCAGAGGTTTCGTTTTCTGGATACCTGGATGCCGATGTCTGGACCGATCTGGCAGGAAATTTTTACAGTAACAATGAGCTTGATCTTGGCATGTCGATCGGGTTTACCGAAAATGTCAGTGCCAATTTCTATGCGACAGTTGTGACTGGCGATATTCCTGCTGGGTTCGGAATGCCGGGTGATGACCGGTGGGCCGCGGTGGCATTCGACGGACTCGATGTCACCTGGGAAGCCCCGTTTGCCACTTTCACCATTGGTGACCTGGTCTATCAGTATGGTGGTTTCAATTACTACCTCTACAAGCGGATCAGCATGATCACCCCTGAGAATTTCACCCGGGGTCTTCAGGTCAGCTTCGGCAGCGAAACCTTCTCCCAGGATATCGGTATTGGTTCCGCAGACAGTCCGATGACGGGAGATATCTTTGGATCTTCGACCATTTCGCCCTCCGATGCCATGAGTATCGCTCTCTACTACGGGCTGCGCGGAAGCATCGTTACTCCGTTCGAGGACGGTACGAATGTGTTCGGGGGCCTTGAGTACAATGGTTCTTTCGGCGAAATGCTGGAGGTAAAACTTGACCTCGGTTATCGCAACGTACCCGATGGCATCGATGCCGATTCCAGCAGGGATGCAGGAATTGCTGTTCTGGCGGAACCGACGGTTTCGATGGGTGATTTCTCGGTTGCATTGAGTGCCTATGCGTTCATAGCGGATTCCTTGTCGACAGCCAATCTGATTGGTGAAGAGTTCTACACTTACATTGAACCGGGATACTCATTCACGGAAACGTTTGCCTTTGGTCTTCCGTTGGAGATCCACGCAGCAACGTTGGACGACATCGGTGGTGGTGAGTTCTGGACAGTACCAACGGCCTACCTCTACCCAGCAGACAACGTTGAATGGTGGCTCTGGGGACAAGTGGTGGTTCCCTTTGAAGAAGATGAAAATCAAGAGCGGAACCTGAGCTACGGCCTCGGCTCGGAAATCATCGTAACGTTCTAAGCTTTCTGACTAACCATAAGGAGCATTGATTATGAAAAGAAACAGAATACTCGTTCCGGGGTTGCTCCTGGCGGCGGCAGTTCCGCTCCTGGCACAGGACGGCCCGACTCCTGATCACCTCAAGACGTCACTTGATACGGTATGGACTCTCATTGCGGCTTTTCTGGTGTTTTTCATGCAGGCAGGATTCGCCATGGTCGAGTCCGGTTTTACCCGCGCCAAGAACGCTGCGAATATCATGATGAAAAACCTGATGGACTTCTCGCTGGGGTCTCTCGGCTTCTGGATCATCGGTTTTGCATTGATGTTCGGCGCAACGGCCGGAGGCTTTCTGGGCACCACCGGATTCTTCCTGACTGATGCCATTCCCGGCGAATCCGACTGGCCTTTTGCGTTCTTTATCTTCCAGACGGTTTTTGCCGCAACCGCAGCAACGATCGTATCGGGAGCAATGGCTGAAAGAACGAAATTCACCGCGTACCTGGTCTACAGTATCGTGATCTCGGCCATCATTTACCCGATATCCGGACACTGGGCCTGGGGTAGCCTTTTCAACGGAATGGGCTGGCTGGAAAATCTCGGCTTTATCGACTTTGCCGGTTCCACAGTCGTTCACTCTGTTGGTGGATGGGCAGCCCTCGCCGGAGCAATAGCCCTTGGACCACGAATCGGCAAATACAGTGCTGACGGCAAATCAAAGGCGATTCTCGGACACAACCTTCCAATTGCAGCCCTGGGTGTTTTCATCCTCTGGTTTGGGTGGTTCGGTTTCAACCCGGGTTCTACAACCGCCGGTACAGATTTGTCCATCGGCCGTATTGCAGTGACCACAAACCTGGCCGCAGCAGCCGGAGCCGTTGCCGCTCTGTTCACCTCGTGGTTTATCTCCAAGAAGCCCGATCCATCCATGGCGCTCAACGGCGTGCTGGCTGGCTTGGTTGCAATCACCGCTCCGTGCGCAAACGTGTCTCCGCTCAGCGCGGTTATCATCGGTTTGCTCGGTGGTGTTCTCGTGGTCCTCTCTGTCCTGTTCATCGACAAGGTTCTCAAGATCGATGACCCCGTTGGTGCGGTCAGCGTTCATGGAGTCTGTGGAGCATTCGGAACCATCGCAGCAGGCTTGTTCGCACAGGAAGCTTACGGCGGTACGAATGGTCTCTTTTTCGGTGGCGGATTCAAGCCGGTGCTCGTTCAGCTCGGCGGCGTAGCTGCAGTATTCGTATGGGCTTTCGGTGCAGCCAGCATCCTGTTTGCTATCATCAAGGCAACCGTGGGATTGCGTGTCAGTGCCGAAGAAGAGCTGCAGGGCCTTGATATCGGCGAGCACGGTATCGATTCGTACAGCGGTTTTCAGATCTTTTCCACCGAAAACTAATTAGGGGAGGTATTAACATGAAACTGATCGTTGCGATCATACAGCCTTCCAAACTGCCCGATGTCAAAAAGTCTTTGTTCGACGCAGACATCCGGAAAATGACCGTTACCAACGTCATTGGTGCCGGACAGCAGGGAGGATACACCGAAAGCTATCGCGGAAACATCATCGAAGTCAACCTTCTCAAGAAGATTCGCCTGGAGATAGCAGTTAACGACAACTTCGTGCAACCTACTGTCGAAGCTGTTATCCGGGGAGCACGAACAGGTAATATCGGTGATGGAAAAATATTCGTACTCGATCTTCCTCAAGCCATTCGGATTCGGACCGGAGAGGAGGGATCTGAAGCAATAGGCTGATTATCTGAAGGGGCACGACACGATTGTGCCCCTTTTCTCTCCGTTTCCGCTTCTCGCCCCCCCCTTCTCTTCAGCACATCTTTGTTACACCACCCCACTCGAAATACATTTGTGTGCCCAGCCGCAGGCTGTTCAAGATCCCATTTTTGCCTCTGGTTTGCTCATATGAGCCCTTTTGTCATACTGGCATGCCAGTTGCATTTTCGGGGTCATTCATCCCGTGAATGGTTCAATTCTGTGATTTTCCTTTGTACGGATATGTTCCGCGGACGTGCTCTGGAAGTCACCTCCACTTTTTTGTACAACAAGGAGGACATCCATGTTGAAAAGGCGACTGGCTCTGCCGGCTCTGCTCATGTGCGGTATCGCCGCCGCACCGGTGTATGCTCAGGATGGCGCGCAAATCAATCTTATCGATACTCTCTGGATTCTTATGGCAGCGTTCCTGGTCTTCTTTATGAATGCCGGGTTTGCATTTGTTGAGACAGGCTTTACCCGGGCCAAAAACGCGACCAATATTCTGGGTAAGAATTTCGTGATTTTTGCGATCGCCGCTCTTTCCTACTGGTTTCTTGGCTATGGATTCATGTTCGGCAACGGCGGTTTTATCGGATTGGACTCATTCTTCGTAAGCGAGACCGCCACCAATCCTGCACCGAACCTGCCGGTATTCGCATTCTTTTTCTTTCAGCTGGCCTTTGCCGCGGCTGCCTGCTCGATCATTTCAGGTGCAGTCGCCGAGCGTATCAAATTTGGCGCGTTCATAATTTTTGGTACCTGCATGGTCGCGTTTATCTACCCGCTCGGCGGCCATTGGGTGTGGGGCGGCGGCTGGCTTGGTGAACTCGGCTTTCATGATTTCGCCGGCTCAACAGTAGTACATTCCGTTGGCGGATGGGCGGCACTTGCCGGTGTCATGCTTCTGGGTCCCCGATTCAGTAAGTATCGCGAAGACGGAAGTTCCCGGGCAATCGTCGGCCATTCAATTCCGCTGGCTACTCTCGGTGGATTTATCCTGTGGCTTGGATGGTTCGGGTTCAACCCCGGTAGCCAGCTTGCCCTGGATGCAAACGTACCCCGAATCGCGCTCACCACGGCACTGGCCTCTTGCGCAGGCATTCTCGGTGCCATGGTAACGGCCTGGATCATTGGTGGCAAACCCGATCTTTCGATGATCATCAATGGATGTCTTGCCGGGCTGGTTGCGATAACTGCTCCCTGTGCCGTTGTCACTCCCGTGGGAGCCATCATAATTGGAGTCATCGCCGGCATTCTTGTGGTTCTGGCAGTGCTGATGTTCGATAAATTCAGGATCGATGATCCTGTCGGGGCGCTCGCGGTACACCTTGTTAATGGAATCTGGGGCACCCTTGCCGTTGGTCTTTTTGCCGTTGCCAAATACAACTCCGATGTTGTCGGTCTATTCTACGGTGGCGGCGCGGGACAGCTCGGACGACAGATAATCGGAGTCCTGGGAGTCGGGGCGCCGGCATTCGTGCTGTCCTTGATCCTCTGGTTCATCCTGAAGTCAACAATGGGTATTCGGGTCTCCCGCGAGGAAGAAATCGCCGGTCTGGATATTGGCGAGATGGGCATGGAAGCGTATAACGGATTCCAGATATTCACTACGGAGGGCTAACCGTTTCTCTCCGAAAAGGTACCACATGGTAAGAATGGACCACGTTGTTTCCGAAGCCATCGGCATACCGGCCAAAGCCCCCGCGGGACCTGCTTCCCGCGGCCGCTTCCCGGTACATTCTTGGTGCAAATCCCGGAAGGCCGCAGATAGCCCGGAAACAGATTTCACTACAAAAGGGAGGACACAAACATGAAAATGATCATTGCAATCATACAGCCGACCAAACTACCGGATGTCAAAAAGGCCCTGTTCGATGCGAACGTGCGTAAAATGACTGTCACCAACGTGATTGGCGCAGGCCAGCAAGGCGGCTATACCGAGAGTTACCGGGGGAATATTATCGAAGTCAACCTTCTCAAAAAGATTCGCCTGGAGATTGCAGTCAACGAAGAATACGTGAAACCAACTATCGATGCCATTATCGCCGGTGCGCGGACCGACACTATCGGCGACGGGAAGATTTTTGTACTCGATCTTCCTCAGTGCATTCGTATTCGTACGGGGGAACAGGGCAATGATGCGGTAGGCTGAGCACGAGCCGACGGAAATGTGCAGAGGGCGCATGCTTGATACGTTTCTGTGCCCTCTGCCTGCGCAATTCTACCCCCAAGGCCCTGAATGGGGCACCTTTACACTGGCACGGAGCTTGCGCTTTGTAGAACGACTTGCGATAACGATAAAGAGAGAACTCCACGTTTTTGAAAGGAAAACGTCGATGGAAATCTCAAACTCCGCGATCTGGCCTGCCGG
>JBEPYC010000259.1:0-6235 GCA_041641555.1 Chitinivibrionales bacterium
ACGAGGAGATTCTTTACGACTATTATGGAAGGCCCAAATACTGGAACGAGTAGCTCCAATAACGTATCTGCCCGAGTAAAGGGTTATCCCCAATAAAACGGGCCAGGTTCTCCCAGGAGCCTGGCCTGTTTTGCTTGTGTCTGTTGTTGATTTCAATCGTAAGGTTTGGCAGCACGATCTTACATTGGCACCGCAGGGGCTCCTGCAACGTGCTGAGCAACCATCCCCCGCTGATGCTGACAGCGACAGCGTTGTCCGCAGGATGCCGCAGTTTTTCTCATACGGGTGTTTGTACCCGGAATGCCTCGGTCACCGTTGAATACATGGCTTCGACAACACCCGAAGCGCGCATATCTTCAAGCGCCCGCGCCCCGTCTCCGTGCTCGAGTTCGACCGGCCTGATTGCATCGACCAGCACCTGCACCACATACCCGCGCTCCAGCGCCCCCTTGACCGACCACCTGACACAGTAATCGGTTGCGACCCCACATATGAAGAGTTCTTCGACTCCAAGGTCTTTGAGAACTCTCTGGAATGTAACCCCGTCGGAGGTCTCACCATCAAAGGCCGAGTACTCATCGTTTTTCTCATCCATTCCCTTACTGAGAATGATTGTGTTGTCGGGCAGATGGAGTTTAGGATGAAACTCGGCTCCCGGAGTGTTCTGTACGCAGTGGGAGGGCCATTTGCCTCCATTCTCCTTGAAATGGGTAGTGCTTGTCGGATGCCAGTCTCGTGATGCGAAAACCGGGCTTCCGCACCGCTGAAACAGCTTGACATAACTGTTTATGGTCAGGATAATCCGATCCCCCTCGGCTACCGCCAGGCTCCCTCCAGGAAGAAAATCCCGCTGCATATCGACCACCAAAAGGGCGCGTTCGTTTACCATTTCTACACTCCGGGATTGATTGTGATTCAGATCCTATTCAAACAGTGCTCACATATGCGGGGGATAGGCCGCTTTCTGAACGGTACTGGCCTGAAGCCCCTTTTCACCCAGTTCCGGAGTGTATTGTACACCGGTACCAATAGCCAGGTCATCGAACTCACCCCGCAGTACGCTGTTGCGGTGGAAATAAATCTGCTGTCCATCGGTATTTCGAATAAAGCCGTAGCCCTGCTCTTTGTCTACCATTTCCACCACTGCCTGCACTTCCTGTTCGGGATGGCTCTTGACTTCGCCCTGCTGTTTTTCGTTCAAGGTACGGACCTGACGCTCAGCTGCATCGAATGCATCGCGAATTTCGGTGACAAGGTCAGTATGAAGGTCGCCTTTGCTTGGTTCTTTACTCACCGCCAGGCGATGGTTTGGTGGAACATTCATATCGATCCTGACACGATACGGCTGCCCCTTACTCTGGTGTTTCTGCGTTTTTTCGACTGCAATTCTGCAGCTGGAGATATGCGGACATACTCGCTCAAGCTTCTTGGCCCGATCTCGTATGAGTTGTTCGACCTGATCGTTCTGCTCTGTTTCCCGGAAGGATATTTCCAGTGGTACGTTCATGTCTTTCCTCCCAATTTGTCTGTTCCACCATCACTTGGCAGGGCCTTCTCAAAGAGGGCACCCGCTTCTTACTTTTTGGGCGACCGGTACCAGCCGCTACTTTTTTTTCACCGCTGCGATTACTCCCAGCACAATTTGTCCTACAACTAATACAAGCAAACTTCCCGCCAAAATCAGCGTCCACCCCAGGGGGCTGGGTACCGATAGTTCCAAAATCCTCCCAAGAGGTCGGAAGTACACTGCCAGCAACAACAGCAGCACACAAATACCGATTCCGCCCCATACCATGGGGTTGCGCACAACCCGGTTGGTAAAAACGCGCGCTCGGGCCCGTCGCATATTGAAGGTGTGCCACAGTCTTCCGAATCCAAGTGTGAGAAAGGCCACGGTCACTCCCTCCTGGTAGGTGAATCCGTACACTCCTCGCGCCAGCGACAATGCGACTATATCGATTGCGGCAATCATCAGCCCGAAGCCGATAATATACCCCCAGTGCAATCTGGTGAGAATCGGCTCTTTGGGATTGCGCGGCGGCTTTTTCATCATGTCTTCATCGACCCCGCTCATCCCCAGGGCAAGAGCAGGGAAAACATCGCAGAGCATGTTGAGATATAGAATCTGAAGTGGCAGAATCGGAAGACGTCCTCCGGCCAAAAGCACCGCCCCTACAATGGTTATTTCGGCCAGATTACCCGACAGGAGATAGATCACGAATGTACGGATGTTCTGAAAAATCACACGCCCATGCTCGACCGCGGCAACAATGCTTGCGAAGGCATTGTCTCTCAGAATCATGTCGGAGGCCTCTTTGGCTACCTGGGTTCCTCCGATGCCCATTGCAATGCCAATATTGGCCTGCTTGAGTGCGGGTGCATCATTGACACCGTCACCGGTCATCGCCACGATCTGTCCCTGGTCCTGGAATACACCAACCAGATCGAGCTTGTTCTTTGGCGTCACACGTGCAAACACCCTGGCATCAAGGAGCTTCTTCTTCTCCTCTTCATTCATCCTGGCGACCTCTTTGAGTTCTTTCGAAGACACCACTTCGCCTTCATTGCCGGAAGCCAATCCGAGTTCCTTTGAGACCGCCATTGCCGTTTTCGCATTATCTCCAGTTACAACAATCGTGTTTATACCCGCTTTCGTACATGCATCCAAGGCCGGACGCACTTCTTCCCGCGGTGGATCGTAGAGACCTACCAACCCAACCAGAGTCAAGTCAGCATACGGATCTTCGTCCTGATTCTGCGCTGATTTCCGGGCCAGCCCAAGCACTCGAAGTCCTCGAGACGCCAGTTCATCGTTTTGGCTCGACCATGTATCCTTCAAATCAGAATCAAGCTCTTCTTCGTTCTCCCCGACCAGGACACGACTGCAGCTCTGGATTATCTTCTCCGGAGCACCTTTGACCATCACCGACATCTTGCCATCATTCTGGTGAAACGTAGCCATCATTTTGGTATCGGTATTAAAAGCGACTTCCCTTTGTTCCGGGTAATTCTCAAGAAGCTCCTGCCGCTGCCTCCCGACCTTCTTTCCCAGACGCACGAGCGCCACTTCCAAAGGTTCACCAATGTCCTCTTCTTCGGTCTCCCCAAGCTCGGCATTGGAGCAGAGTACTCCTACGCGGATTGCGTTCTCAACGGGCAGTTGATCGGCCCCCACCTTCTGGTTCTCTCTTTTTTCAAACCAGGCCTCCCCGTTGTCCCCGTTTTTAATCTCGACCACTTCGACAGATTCTTTTTCTGAAAGAGAGAGCGCCAGCTCAGATGCCCTCATCTTGTTCTGGGTGAGTGTACCGGTCTTGTCGGTACATATCAATGTGGTCGCCCCCAGTGTCTCTACCGCGGCGAGTTTGTTTACCAAAGCATTTCTTTTGGCCATCCGCCACATTCCTCTGCCAAGTGCAACCGTGGCAACGACCGGCAGTCCTTCGGGAATAGCGGCGACGGCCAGTGCAACGGCGGTTTCGATCATCAACAGAAGTTCCTGCCCGCGGATTATACCACTTAATCCAACCGCAAGCGCAACTGCCAAAGTCAACCACAGGAGCCTCTTGCCCAGCTGATTCAGGCGTCGCTCCAGAGGCGTGACCTCTTCTTCGGCCTCTTCGGTCATTGTGGCAATTTTGCCGACCTCGGTATTTCTGCCGACTCCCGTGATGACACCGAAACCGGAACCATTGGTTACCGCGGTGCCCTTAAATGCCATGTTCGTCCGATCGTGAAGGTCCGAATCCTGGTCAATCGGCTCAATCGACTTGGTAACCACATTTGATTCCCCCGTCAAGGTAGCCTCATTCAGAGACAGTGCCGATGACTCCAGAAGCCGCACATCTGCGGGAACCACATCGCCAGCATCAAGGGGTACAATATCTCCTATTACCAGCTCTTCGGACGGGATCTCCTGGATCTGCCCTCCACGGCGGACTCGCGCCTTTACTTTTCCGAGCTGATTCAAAGCTTCCATCGAACGGATCGCCCGAAGCTCGGTAACAAATCCGATCACCACATTGATCGCCAGAGCCACTGCTATCGAGATTCCTTCGAGCCACTGCCCGAAAGCCAGCGCGGCAATGGATGCCGAGGCAAGAAGAAGAGCAATGAAATTTTTGACCTGTTCAATCAGGATGGAGAACGACGATTTTTTTCTGGTCTCCCCCATGGCATTGGAACCAAACCGCCTTCTGCGCTGCTCGACCTGTTCTGGGTCCAGTCCATCGTTCTGCCCGGCTTCGAGCTTCTGGAGAATATCTTCACTGGATAAGGACCAGGGCTTTTCTGGTGGTTGCATTGTTGTTTCCTCTGAGGCTTCGACCTATTCGCCCGCATTTTCCTTTTTCAGTTTTTCGTACAGCTCATGGGTGTCTTTACGATGAAGCAATTCCGTACCGGGCGTTGTCACGGCCGCGGCGCCGGCACAGATGCCGAATCTGGCAGCATCTACCAATGACCAATCACGAGAAAGCGCAAACACGACACCGCCAACCATGCTGTCTCCCGCCCCGACTTTGCTGCGCACCTTCACCGAGGGCGCCCGGAGCCGAAGTTTTGTGTCCTTGGTGACAAGAAGTGCACCGGCGGCCCCAAGCGAGAGAAGCACGGTTTCGCAGAATCCCGAATCTATCAGCGTGCGGGCTGCCTTTTCCTGATCTGCTTCATTCTGTATCGGTTCACCGATCAGCCTGGTAAGCTCGTTCATATTTGGCTTTACCAGAAAAAAAGGATTCTTGTTTTTCTGCCGGAGAGCCTCACCGGATGTATCCGCAACGATGCGTACATTTCTGCTGTCCAGAGCTTCGGCTATCCGTCCATAGAAGTCCGACGGTACTCCCGGGGGAAGACTTCCGCTGAGCACGACAAACGAATGCTCTTCGACTTCGTCTTCGATGGTGCGCAGAGCCCGTTTCCAATCATCTTCGGAAACCTTCGGCCCCGGAAACGAACACCGGTACTGACGATCAGACTGGCGCTCGTTCATTGCAAAAGACAACCTCCCAAGGCTCCCCGTGCGAACGAACTTGGTGGCAACTTCTTCCTGCTCTTCCAGAAGCCGCTCAACGATACTACCGAAGAGATGACCCGAGAGATATACTGCCACAGGGTCGCCCCCCAGCCGCCGAATAGCCCGGGCAACATTAATCCCACCACCCCCCGGTTCATACCGCGGCTCGGAGCAGCGCAGCTTCCGATCGGGCATCACATGATCTACCGCACCACTGACATCCATTGTGGGATTCATTGTGACAGTAACTATTCTCGGCATGGGGTTTATCCTTTTGTCAGCGCTTCGAATCCTGCTACGATATCCAGTAGTTCCGAAGTGATCGAAGTCTGTCGTTGATGGTTGAACTTGGTCTGTAATTCATCGAGTTGATCCGCTATATTGCGCTCCGCCGCCTGCATTGCGGCCAGACGAGCGGCGTTTTCAGCTGCCAGCGATTCGATAAAAGCGCGATGAAAAGCAGAAAAAACATATTGTCGCACGAGTTCCGAGTACATTCTCTGCCACTCAACTGTGATCAGTGGCACGGCACGTGAACTCCAGGGTTTGTCTCTGAGCTCCTGTACGAGCGAAGCACGGATGGGGAGAATGGTGCTGCTTACCGATTTATACGAAGCCCCCGAGGTGGGACGATTGTAGAAGACTTCAACCCGGTCGACCTTTCGCTCGAATCGCCACGACTCTATCTGGAAAAGCAGATCCTGGAGACGAAGCGTGACTTCGCCGGTAGACCCTGGAAGTGACAAAGAGGCATCAGGAGGATACCCCAGGCTCTCCAGCCGTCCACCTACCCGTTCTCCTACTGCCAGGACGATGACTTCCTGGTTAGTTCCCGATGAAGAGAGAGCCTGGGCGGTGGAATGAGCGACTTGTTCGTTGAACTGCCCGGCAAGGCCCTGGTCGGAACCGAACACGATCGCACCGCGACGACCGGAGCTTTGCTGTTCAATGCGAATTCCACCCTCTACCGGGTTGACCTTGAGCAGGCCCTGAAGACCGGTTTCGATTATTTCCGCGTAGGTCCGCACCGAATCCACTGCCTTTTCGTACTCGCGAATGTTGACGGCAGCAAGCGCTTTCATGGTTTTGACAACCGAGCGCATGTCTTTAGCGCTTTCTATTCTCCTGCTCAGTGTTTGAAGTTTTTCCATATGTTTCTACTCAAGAGAATGTCTTTCCATGTATTTCGTCGCGATCCGTCGGCCGGCTCTTTCATTTTTG
>JBEPYC010000260.1:0-6227 GCA_041641555.1 Chitinivibrionales bacterium
GGCATCGAAAAGGATTTGATATCTACCCCACTTCGATGGAGGACAGCACTGCATTTGACGTGGAGGACAGAGGTTCAGGACGTATTGATGGAATCAAAAACCGGGTCGACACGGTTCTGAATAATGGTGAATGCACGATCCAGAACGTCTTTCTGCGCATCCTCGCTCAGATCCGAGCGATCGATTTCGAGCACCAGTCGCATACCACCCTGAAGGTCGAGGCCGAGATTGATTACTCGTTTGAAAAGATTCGGATGCGTCTCCACATACTCTGTACGCTCCTGCCGGGATTTCGAGTAATACACGATAGAATCCCACAGGAAGTAGGTGGCAAGGCCGACTACTAAGAGTATCACAATGAGATGAATGGGGCCGGTTTTCTTCATGCGTTCACGCTCTTCCTTTCATGCATGATGTGCACGAGATTAAAAAAAACGGGTTTTTGGTTTTTTGCCAGCGGTTTCGTCTCGGGGATATCCTCGCTCCGTATACCGCCGCAATACTTGTTTGAAACACAGATTTTTTACGAAGTAGAACCATCGGGATCAAGGAATTCCCGAACCTTCTTCACGATGTCCGTTGGGTTCTGCGGTTTGGTCAGGTAGAGATCGCATCCGACCCGCTGACCCTCCCGGAAATCGTGGTCCTGATTGAGAGCGGTAAACAAAAAGACAATCGTCTCTTTTGTTTTCGGGTTGGCCTTGATTGCTTCACACACGTCAAACCCGGTTTGCCCGCATAGTATCACATCGAGGATGACCAGGCTGGGGTTTTCTTTTTGAACTACCTGGATAGCCTGATTAGCCGTGACGGCCTCAAAAACCTCAAAACCCTCAAGCTCCAGAAAGAGCCTTAAAATCTTGCGGATTCCCGGTTCGTCATCGACTAACAATATACGGTTCGGATTATCCATGTGATCAGATTTCAGCACCAATCTCCAATGCCTACTGCATGTGCAATAGACCTTACGCCTCAAGCCAGGAAAATCTAAGCTATCTAAGATACATCGTCAGTGCCGGAGAGCGCAATTCCTTCAGGAATTAGTGCGCGGGACAATCTCCGGGCATAAATTGTCTTCAATCGCGCGGGTGTGTTCATGGTGTATTAACTGTCCCAAGCGTATTTTCCAGTCCAGGCACATGCAGGATTATACTCCAGCGAAAGGATGCACCTGTGGCAAAACGCATCGGTGTTCCTGTGGTCGCATACCCGGGAAAAGATTACGATCGAATGATGAAGTCGTTGTCGAAACAACGCATTTCCAGTTCAAAAGATATTAAAACACGTGTTGAACAGATTTTGCAGAAAGTGCAAAGCCAGGGTGACTCCGCCCTTTTCCGGTTCACCCGCCTTTTCGATAAGGTTCCGGTGGATGCCGATTCGGTGAGAGTCGGGGCCAAAGACCTGTCCGCGGCGGCAGCGAGCGTATCGAGCCCGATAAAGGATGCCATCGTGGAGGCCAGCAAACGTATCCGTGCATATCATGAGCGTCAGACGTCGCGGGCCTTCCGCATGCGCACCCCTGAAGGCACGCTTCGGCAGATGATCCAGCCCCTCGAGCGGGTGGGGGTATATGTACCGGGCGGATACACCGTATATCCTTCAACCGTTCTCATGGATGTCATACCGGCGCAGATCGCTGGTGTGTCTCAGATCGCGGTTGCCACACCGGCCAGAAATGAACTGGATCCCGCACTTGCCTTTGCCTTGAAACATCTGGGAATACGTGAGGTCTACCGCATGGGCGGCGCGCAGGCTGTCGCGGCGCTTGCCTATGGTACCGACAGCGTTGCGCGCGTAGACAAGATTGTGGGGCCGGGCAACGCATATGTGGCCGAAGCCAAGCGGCAGGTGTACGGACAGGTCGATATCGATTCGATCGCCGGCCCCAGTGAGGTCGTCATCGTTGCCGATAATACGGTCGATCCCCGATGGGTGGCATTGGACCTGCTGGCACAGGCTGAACACGGCACCGGCGATGAGGTGGCGTTTTGCGTAACCGAAGACGCAGAGTATGCCGGGATGGTTCGACAGGCAGTGATTGCAGAGATAAAGGAATCCCCGGTGCGGGAAGTGTTCGAAAAACTCTCCAGGTATGCAATTACCATCGTGATTGCCGGCAGTCGCAAGGACAGCTTTTCATTCGTGAACGAATGCGCTCCCGAACACCTGCAGATCATGACAGCGTCGGCAGATCAGGATCTGGAACTGGTGCGCAATGCCGGAGCGGTGTTTATCGGTGCTCATACGCCGGTAGCGCTGGGAGACTATTTCGTTGGTACCAATCACGTTCTGCCCACCGGCGGGAGTGCCAGGTTTGCATCGGGACTTGGAGTCGAAAGCTTTGTCAAACGAATATCGGTGGCAAAAGTCCATGCCAAAGGCCTGGGCGCTTCGGCAGTCCATGTTTCGGCGCTGGCCCGGTCGGAAGGGTTTGTGCACCATGCCCTCAGTGTGGAACGGCGCGTGGGAATAAACGACTCAAGCAAGTGATTCCATGAATTCGAGCGCCTTGAATTTGGGGGAAATCTCGAAATGATAGGCACAGAAGGCCGTCAGGAGCCTGGTGACCGAACTGAGTTGTATCCAGTTTTGATCCAGTGATGGCGGTGGGTTGCCCTCCGGGGCGGGCAGATCGGGAAACCATGGAGGAAGAATCGCTGTGGACGGTGGATTCGGTCGGCACAGCGTGCAGAAGCACCCGCCCTCTCCAAAATGTATCGAACGCTGCTGACCCCGATGTAAATCCGCCCCGCAATGCCGGCACCGCTGTATCTCCAGCCCGAACCCAAGCAGACTCATGAACTCGAGCAAAAACGCCCATAGCTCCAGTTGGGTCCCACCTGCACCCCGGGAATCTTCAAGGTTCCGAAGAAACCGTTGGAGAAGGTCGTAGAGCTCAGGGTGTGTTTCGGTGTTTCGGATAGTGCGAAGGAGCACCTCCAGGGCCACATCACGGACCACGGTCCGGTACAAATCAGCGCGAATGCCGGGGAAGGCTTGGGTAAGAGTGATTGCCCCGAGTGTCTGAAGATCTCTGCCGGATTTTATGTAGATATCGGTTTCTACTGCTGCTCCCCGCTCAAGGAAGCGGCCGTCACCTTTTCGATTGCGAAGCCCCCGGGCAACCGCGTGGATTAAACCATGGTTCCGGGTGAAAAGGTAAACAATCGCGCTTGTCTCCCGATACGGCAGAATGCTGAGCACAATGGCGTCCGATTTGGAAGGAGCCACCGTTTAGTCTCGGATATCGTGGTGGTAATCGGGACGCCTTTTCTTCTGCTTGCCGAACAAACGCCAGTCCCACTTCTTTACCGATGCGGGTAAAGTATAGAGATGCTGGGTGTTTTTGAGCTGGTCGGCACTGACCACACCCGCCGACATGATGATCTTAATGGCGGTTTCTATGCTCATGTCCAGCTCGACCACTTCATCGACCGGATAGTACAAAAGAAATCCGGATGTCGGGTTCGGGGTTGTAGGAAGGAATATGCTCACCAGATCCTGTCCTGCCTTGGAAGGGACTTCGCCCTTGGCGTAGGAAGTCAGAAAGCCGATACAATAGGCACCATTCTTGGGATATTGGATGAGCACCACTTTCTCGAACAGCTTTTTTTTCTGTCCCGCTACGGCATCGATTATCTGTTGCACCCCAAGATAAAACTTGTTCATCAGAGGAATCGTGGAGATGATCGAATTGCCAATTTCGATAAACTTGCGCCCGATATAGTGCTTGGCGGCAAGGCCGATGAAATAGGCGATAATCAGCACCAGAAGCAATCCAACGCCCGGTATCCATTCAGAAGGAATGAACGGGAGAACCGAACTGAACAGTTTTGGGAGCATCGAATCCGCAATTGCAAAGAGCCGTACGAAAACATAGATCGTCGTTACGGCCGGCAGCACAATAAATACCCCCGAAACGATATTGCGTATGACTTGTGGCCCTACATTCTTCATACTATTCCTTTTTCTCGATGAACTTATATACTGTTTCGTCTGATTTTGCCATTCCCAGGTTTTCCCGGGCAAGCTCCTCGATATATGCGGTATCGGTCTTGAGTTTCCGGATTTCCTGCTGCAGGGAGTCTACGGTGAGGTGAAGGTCCCGGATTTCGGTCCGTGCCTTGCGCACTTCACGGTACGACCTGTAGAGCGTCACAACACCATCGGGTCCGCTGAACATGAACCACAGAATGGTGGCGCTGAGCCCTGCAAGAACAATCCAACCAGCTCTTTTCTTTTTGGGGAGCCTGCTCACCCGGCTGACCTCACAAACTGGTTTCCAGGCAGCTGTTTGATCATCCCACGGAGTTCCAGGTTCAGTAACACAGTCATGAGTGTCTCTATAGCTATTTCGGTTTTTTCGGAAAGTATATCCATGTGCAGCGGCTCTGTCGAGAGTGCTTCAAACAAACTTCTTTCTTCGCTACTCAGAAACTCGATGGAAGTCGTTTCGGAAACAACCGGACGGACAGCCCGATTACTCACAGCGGAAATTCCTTCGAGTACCTCATCGGCATCTCGCACGGGAGTTGCTCCCGCGCGGAGCAGCTCATGTGTTCCGATACTCTGATCAGAAAAAATCGTTCCCGGTACCGCAAAAACTTCCCGTCCCTGTTGCAGTGCATATTCTGCCGAGATCAAGGCACCACCACGTTTGGCACTCTCGACCACAATGACCCCGGCGGAGAGTCCGCTTATAATTCGATTACGACGAGGAAAATTGTACCGCTCGGGCCGGGTTCCCGGTGGAAACTCCGAAACGACCGCTCCACAGGCGATTATTCTTTCCGCCAGCCCTTTGTTCTCAGCCGGATAGACTCGATCGATGCCACACCCGAAAACAGCGATGGTTGGAGTACCTGCATCGAGGCAGGCCGTGTGGGCGGCAGTATCGATTCCGCGAGCCATACCGCTGACAACGGCTATATCAGCCCTGGCGAGTCCATCAGCCAGAAACCGGGCGGCGTTTCTGCCATAGGCAGAGGGACGGCGCGTCCCGACTATGCCGATCCCGTGTTTCTTGAAAACCGAGACATCTCCTCTGATGAACAGCACCGGCGGTGGTGCGAATATCTCTCTGAGCAATGCTGGATACTCCTGGTGATCCAGAGTAAGAACCCGCGCCCCTGCTTTGTGAGCCGCTTCAAGCTGTCGTTCTGCGTTTTCCAGAAGACTGTCGTGAGTGAGCTCGGAGAGCAGGCCATTGGGAATCCCAATGCCGGAGAGCGCATGCGGCAAATGGTTCAGTATCTCCTCTGCAGTCTCGAACCGCTCCAGTAGCTGCCGGATACGAGCCGGGCCAAGACCGCGAACGGCATTGAGAGCAAGCCAGGGAAGACTCATGGCATCGTTGTTCATTAAACCGGCTCCACCGGGAAAAGGCGACGGCTCTGCGAAGAATCTCTGGTGAGGCAGCAGAGCAGATGGGCAGGCCGCACCCCACTCTGAAGCTACGAATCGGGCTGGACCTGATGCAACCGCACCGACCAAAATACATCGTAATACCCGCCCGGGTTACTTGCCGACTCTCGAGAGCAGATTCCATATTGTTATGGATGCTGGTTGTTTCATGGCACCATTTCCCTTTGGCGGGCGGTAGAGCCACCTTGCTTCAACCGGCCAATTCCGGGGCCACGATCTGAAAAACACCATACAAAATCATCTGGCAGGTATTGCATACTATTACATAGTATGCGTGTCGCGTTTTGTGTGATACGTTCCTCGATAGAGAACTTACAAGGGGAATCGATGTGAAGTGCTACGAAATTCGCCAATGCACCGAAAAAGAGCGCGAATCCTGTTATGTCTGGAACAGCTTTCGTGACAATCCGGAAGACCTCGATAATGTAAAGTGCTGGGTTCTCAAAAACGTCTATAATCCCGAAAACCGGGATTTGCTCAAGAAATGCCTCAAATGCAAGTACTACCTGATGATGAACCCGAAGGCCGAGTTGGTCACGGATTTCGATCCGGAAATAGCTCTGGTAAAATGCGACGGAGTTATCAACTACGAGAAGACGCGGGGGCTCACCGAGGTCTGGGAGAAGCTCAAGAAAGGAAAGCGTTTCAAAGTGGCGCTGGATCTCAGCAAGGTAAGTAACATTTATTCCTGTGGCCTGGGCGCAATCGTGAAAATGCACAAGGAATGCGGTGATGCCGGGGGGATGCTGGTGGTTGTGGGAGCGCAGGACTACGTGAAAGCCACACTTGACAGCACAAAG
>JBEPYC010000261.1:0-6199 GCA_041641555.1 Chitinivibrionales bacterium
GGATCCTCTCCACTGCCATCTTCTCCCGTGTGCCCCGAAGTCTTCGTCTTGTATTCCTTTATCGCCTTGATTGCCTTGATGTCGATAGTCGGGCCGTACTGACGGATATACTCGTGCACCAGGTTCTCGTCATGCAGTAATGCATGAAGTCTTCTGCGGACTTCCGCCACTTGTATGGTCATGTAATCGACACCTCTTGGTTTGGTGGCTGCTGATATTCTGGAATGGATTACAGGAAGAGAAAATGCATCCTCAAGTGAATTATGCAATAATCTCGAGGATGAGTCAAGGGATGCCGCGGGATAAATGTGACTGAAGCAGGGAGAATCCTTTTGGATTCTCCCTGCACGATTGAGTCACATCAGAATTTCACATCGATATTTACCACTGGAACGGGGGTGCTGTTTTGTGACTTGCTGCTTCTGTTCACTGCCATCATTGGAAGTGTAAGAATTCCCGGCAAGGTTACGTCAACAGGACCCGGATTGTTCATTTTCCTTTGCCCGTAGGCTTTGGATTGATTGCCCACGCCCTGAGATATCCTCTCGCCGGCAAAGAAACCGAGCCAGGCTCCGGTGAGTGCTGCCGCCCGAAAGGTGTTCTCTTTTTCCATCCGGGCAATGTACGGGACACCCAGTCCGATAAGTGCTCCTCCCGCAGCGGATCCGCCAATAATCGCAGCTTCCCAGAAAGAATAATCACGGGACGGGTTTATTGCCAGACCGAGTCCGGTCCCCGCAGCGTATCCCGCCAGGGTTGTCCCCAGATAAAGACGTTCGACTTCTTTTTCGCTCAGGTATTCCTCAGTGGCGGTAAATGAGGGCGCTGCCAGGCCGGTCAACGCTCCAAGAGCACCGGCAATATAAAGCATGGCGCCTCGTCCCGCGGAATAGTCGTTTTTTTGCGCCAGCTGCGCACCTGCCCATATTCCCCCGAGTTCCAAAGCCAAAGCAAGTCCCGATGCGGTCATCCAATAATCCTTTTCCTGCTCAGGAACAGTCGGATCGTACCAATACAGGGGGGCTACATACCCGATAGCACCAAGGGTCTGGCTGAGATACGTTGTTACAAGCGCCTTTCCCGCGTCATCGTTGCCAACAAAACCGGCATACCACCCGAGATACATTCCGTAGGGATACAGGAACAATGTGCTCCATGCGCGAAGCTTCTCGCTCGCCAGATCGCCTTCGTAGGTGTTACCCGCGAGGTATTTGTCGTCAATCGACGTACCGTAGTGGAGGAGGGTCGAAATCTGATAGGGTATCAGATAGCCCAGCGTCCCTCCATGGTTCATCATGATTGCCTTACCATACCCGAGCGGGATGCCACCTGTCGCCGCATACGCGAGAAAAAATGATCCGCCTACGGACACCAGAGACAGGCCGGTCAGCTCCCGGTCATTGAGTTTCCCAAAAGCCGTGCCGAAAATCGATGGCACGACGTAGCCGGTTTTGGCCATAGTCGTTACAGTAAATAATGCTCTTCCATCTTGAAAAAATGAAGATGATTGACTGCCGTAATCTCCTTGCTTTGACGACGACTGGTTGTCCGTGGTCGCGGATGTCAAAAGACCATCCACCTGGGGATCAATTTCATATAAAAGAGTAGCACGCGTTTTTTCGTACCCTCCAGTTAATTCTGCCGTGACTCCCTCAGCGCCAAAGATAACCGTTGCGACGCCCATGGCAAGGACTGATAACAGCAGAGCTGGAGTGTACAATCGTGGTTTCATACCTTTCTCCTCTCTCTTTGTTTCAGCCTCCGTGCCTGACTTCCGCACATATCGAATCGCAATATCCATACCCTTCATTCGAACGGGTATTTCCTCCTGGCTATCAGTCTTTATTTGCAGATCTCGTGCCTCATCCTGCTGACAAGATATTGCCTGCCAGATTCAGGTCCCAAAGGGACAATTGACCTCTTCAAGATTTGTCTGGAGAGTAGAATACCGGCATTTCCTGCGAGCAGGAAGTGCAGGGAAACCCCACAGCCTCGATGAGCATTTGGGGTGACCTGCCAGCTGAGGAGGCCAGATTTCCGAAACCGATAAATTCGGGATGTCCTTGCCGCTTAGAGCGTTTGCACTTCCGCGAAACAACTCCTGTTACAAAAAATCCACAGCGGCATGGTATATTCCTTGCTCTGTTCTTGCTGTTGGTTTGGACCTGCTCGCCGCCCTTTGCGCGTGTTTCACTAACCTCCTTAGAACATGCGGAGACGAAGCATGAAGTTGAGTGTCGCCTGTAATTTTGACCCTGAATTATGCTCAGAACTGTCTCGATTTCCCGAGGTGCGTGAGATCTACGGGAAAATGGACAAGGACATTATCGGAGGTGGGAGGTCCTCTTACACCTTGCCTTCGGTTTCCCGCTCCCACCTCAAAAAAACGGTACAAAGCGCACACAGGTACGGCATACAGTTTAATTATCTACTGAATGCTGCAACTCTCGGGGGAGTCGAGCAGACACGAAAAGGGAACCGGCAGTTGCGACGGCTGCTTGATTTTCTCGCCGAGGCCGGTGTCGACAATCTGACCGTTGCTTCGCCGTTTCTCCTCAAAGCGATCAAGCACGATTACTCTGAGTTCTCGGTTCGCATTGGAGTGTTTGCGGGTATCGACAGTCCTCAGAAGGCTCTTCAATGGCAGGAAATGGGAGCTGATGTGCTCTGTGTCAGTGCGATTGCCTGTAATCGGGATTTTGAAAAACTCACCGATATCCGTAATGCGGTTTCAGTCGACCTTCAGCTGATAGTGAATGCATCGTGCCTTCCCGATTGCGCCTACGAACCAACGCATATGAACCTTCTCAGCGACAGCTCAAGAAAAGGAAACGGGAACCAGGAGTATTGCCTCGATTACTGCTTTCTGCACTGTTCCTCCGAACGCCTCCGCGATCCTTCCAATTTCCTTCGCGGTGTCTGGATCAGACCGGAAGATTTGGTGGAGTACGAGAGACTCGGCTATCATTACTTCAAAATCGTCGAACGCAGCTGCCCCACCGGGCTTCTGCTGCGGAGAGTCCAAGCATATGCCGGGCGCCGGTTTGAAGGCAACCTGATGGAGATTGTGGGACCGGTTGCGAAAGTCAAAAAAGAGCTGGGGGCGGGCCGCAGAGAACAGTGGCGAATGATTAAAGCGTTTTTTCGACCGGATAAGGTTAAAGTATCAACGGTGCTGGCGATGAAAGACTATGCGGAGACGGTTATCCAGCATGCCTTCGATATGGAGAATGCGCCGGTCTATATGGAAAACAAAGACCTCGATGGATTTCTCCAGGGGATGCCGCAACGCAATTGCCTTCGTGGCCGCTGTGAGCGCTGTGAGTACTGCTCGAAATGGGCTGCCAGGGCGGTCAGAGTAAACGAGCAGTTCCGCTCTGAGGCTCTGAACAAAGCGCGTGCTCTTCAGAGTGGGTGTGCCGATGGCTCCTGCTGGCTTTGAACCTCTGCCTCGATTACTCTGCGTATCTCCTCATGAGTAGTGCCGCATTGTGTCCCCCGAAAGCAAACGACTGAACAATCGCATTTTGTATCTCGTATGATCCGGGCGTGTGCACAAAGTTGAGGTCGTGCTCCGGATTGTCGAGGTTTTTGCACGCGTGGAGTTTCTGGTGTTTCAAAGCCAGTGCCGTAAACGATGTCGCCAGGGCCCCCGAAGCACCGAGAGTATGCCCGATAAGAGATTTGGTCGCACCGATCAGGGGCTTCTTTCTAAAAGTTCGCCCGATAGTTTCAGCTTCGACTCGGTCATTGAGTTCGGTTCCTGTCCCATGGGTGTTGATGTAGTCAATAGAGTCGGGGGTGAGGCCGGCCTGCTGAAGAAGACTGTGAAACATCCGCTCTATCTGCTCTCCCGAAGGTTCCATCATCATGAGACTGTGGGCATCGAAGGACTCGGCGAAACCGAGGATTTCGGCAACAGGCTCGGCCCCGCGCTCGAGGGCATGTGACAATTCCTCCAGGACCAGTATTGAACATCCGCCCTCGGCAAACAGGAACCCGGACCGATCCCGGTCAAAGGGCCGATTGACGCTGTCGGGTGAGTGCGAAGAGGATGCAAGGGTGCCGGCAATATCGAAACCCCGGTAGATCCCGCCGAATTCGTCCGTCAAGTACTCGACCCCTCCGGCAAGCGCCATGGTTATATGACCTGCCTTTACTGAATTAAAGGCATGCCCCAGAGCGATCGTTCCCGCGGCACAAGCATGACAGGTCGTTTCGTTGGGCCCCTTTATCCCAAAGCGAATGCCGAGAGTTCCTGCGCACGCATTGGGCATCGTCATACTCACAATAAACGGATTGAATCTCGGTGGCATACGAAGGCTTCCGGCCAGGTCACTGACCGCAGCAGCCGCTTCGGCACAATCTCCATTGATTTTACGGGTAATGTCTCTGCAGGATTTTTTGACGGGAGTAAGCACATGGTTTGCCTGGCTGCCAATCAAGGAGGTCAGACCGCCAATGCCCGTGCCGATGTAAACTCCTGCCTGCATCGGATCGATTCTCTCCAACCGATGCATCCCTTTACGTTCATTTATGCAGGTGGTTGCGATGCCGGCTTGTGAAAGTGCCTGAACCCCTCCGGCAATGCCCATGATACCGGTTGGGTCCAGTTGCATTTTGTCGACACGGGTGACACCGTAGGTGCTGTAATCGATCGAAGGAAGCGGTGCCCAGACCTGCGAAGAGAGTTGTCCATAATGGTGCCAGTGTTCAGGCACAGGCGCAGCGGAAAAAACTCCGTCAAGGCAGTTTTGAAAAAACGCATCTGCGCCTTCACCATTGGGTGCAATCGCGCCGATTCCTGTCACGACAACCCGTCTGCTCATTTCGATTCCGAAGACGAGGCGAGATGATCGACAGCAAACCGAATGACATCGTCGACGGTGACCAGGTTTTTGGCCTGCTCGTCGCTGATGTTCTGTCCGAATGCTTCTTCAAGTGCCATCAGAAGGGAGACGATATCGAGCGAATCTGCACCGAGGTCATCGCTGATTTTGGTGGCCGGTTGGATTCTGGCAGGTTCTACCCGAAGTACCTCCTGAATAACATCGCTTACCTGTTTTGCTATTTCGGGATGGTTCTCCCAATGCGACATTCTGCCTCCCTTATGGACGTGGAACAGAAAAGATGAAATATATTGGTTCGATAGAGACTTCTTTTGGAAACCCAGCTCGGCATGTTGTTTGCACATGGTTTTCGCATTTGGGAATGGGCCGATGTGAAACGCTCTGAGAAGAACAAATTGTGCTCGTCCGAGCAGTTCATTGCAAAAAGCATACCTTAGCTTGTATCGCAAAAATAACGCAGGGGAAGCCTTCCCACCCGTTTTATGAACCATCAGGAAAAGTGGTACCCAATGTCAGTTCAAACGCGACACGCACGTATCGGAGGAATCGGTTCGGCAAACCCTCCTTTTGTTATTGAGCAGAGCCGGGCCGATGAGCTGTTGACCGAGCATTATCGAACCGATCTCCGGCCTCGAAGCATCGAGGTGATGCACCGGATTCTTGAACATCCGAGTATCGGGCGGCGTTATCTTGCAGTAGAAAATGAATCGGAGCTTCTGACCCTCAAAAACGAAGATCCGGACAGGCGAATGGCGCGGTTTACCCGCTGGGCCGTCGAGCTGTCTGCTGAAGCCGTCGAAAAAGCTGTCGAAAAAGCCGGGATTTCAGTAAATGATATCGATACACTTGTGATCAATACCTGTACGGGATATCTCTGTCCTGGAATTGCCACCTACGTTCTGGAGCACCTCGGTCTCTCCTCCAGCGTTCGCGTCTATGACATGGTCGGCACCGGATGCGGGGGATCGATTCCCAACATGCAGCTTGGAGAATCGCTTGTACTGAGCAGGCCGGGAAGTATCGCCGTATGCGTAGCAGTAGAGATTTGCACGGCTACGTTTGAGATGGGCGATGACATGAGTTTGATCGTATCAAACGCAATCTTTGGCGATGGGGCAGCAGCGGCGGTTATCTGGGATCGCCCAACAGGTCCGGAACTTATCGACAGCCGGGTGTTTTTCGAGCCGGCCTGCAGAGATGATGTGCGCTACGTTTACAAATCAGGACGCTTGCATAACCGGCTTTCTCCCCAGCTCCCGGGTATTATCGGCGAGCATGTTCCCAACCTGGTTCGAGAGCTACTGACCTCTCGTGATCTTGAGATCGATGCAATCAACCATTGGGCAATT
>JBEPYC010000262.1:0-6164 GCA_041641555.1 Chitinivibrionales bacterium
AAAATGAACCGTTATGCCGCTGACTTTTGCACCATACTCGATTACTGCCTGATGTACGCGTTCGCCATACATGCCTTTTCCGCCGAACGCAGGAAGCAGCGCAGGATGAATGTTTATGATCCGGTTACGGTACTTCCTGACGATCTCCACCGGGATCATTTTCATGTATCCTGCCAGGGAGATGATCTCGACATTGTGAGCGTCAAGCGTGTTCTGAAGATCCGCGGCATACGCTTTGGGGTCTTCGTACCGTGAGGGTGGAAGGTGGACAATGGGAATCCCGTGCGTACGGGCGCGCTCACAGGCCCCGGCATTGCTGTTGTTAGTTATCAGGACAGCAAAATCTACGTGAAGGTCGCCTGCTGTTCGACGGTCAAGAAGTGCCTGAAAATTGCTGCCGCTTCCCGATGCAAACACTGCACATCTGACGGCCATGAATGTTTTCCTCTGGGTAGTTCCGCTTGGCGACAGCAGACCGGGTGCAAAAAAAGAAGGGCGGGTATCAGCAGGTCGTCTGCATCGCTCCTCTTAACAGCCTGAGCGTTGAAGTGCCACGACTTTGCCGCTCGACACCTTGACCCGGTACTTGACTCCGCTCCAGCAGATCGTGTTGGTTGTTACGGTATGTGCCAGGCTGTATAACTGAATGACTCTAAGTATCGGTTCCATCATGACAAAAGAAAGAAAGTGGCGAGACTTGCCAAGCAGGGGATACCAGAGGGTGGAAAGCATTCCCGCGAGAACCAGTATTGTCGCACCGCCCCCGCCCATCTGAAGGAACTGTTCGATACTGCCCTTGCTGAAAACCACCGAAACCGGAAACCAGATAATTGCGACAATTGCCGCCAGGGTCGCCGGGATCGCAGGTACCCACAAATGGGTGTGGTACATTTTCAAAAACATCATCTGTCGCTCGATCCATCGCATACTCGGAGAGAGTTCCCGGAGCGCATCGTCGTCATCGGTAACACAGGTGGGCACAAGTACTGATGACTTTGAGTTCTTCATAATAAGCTCTGCAAGGCTGAGATCATCTACCGCCGTTTCCGCCCATCGCCTGCCTACTTCCATTTTCTCGAAATCATCCCGACGAATAGCCATGGAACCACCCCACAGTCCCACATTCCCCACAAACGAGGCTGCCGAAAACAGCTGATACAGAAAACCGTTGAAATACATCTGGGTGTATTCACCCAATGAGGGATTTTCGCTGACTCTGAGCCATCTGAACCCGGTGGTCGCGGCAACCTTCTTTTCCGATAAGGGCAGAACGAGTTCCCGAAGCCAGTTCTTTACAGGAACGATGTCGGCGTCGGCAAACACGTAGACATCGGGGTTCTCTGCCTTTTCGATAGCTTTCAGCATATTCCAGTTTTTCTGGCAGCAGTTTTTTGAAAAACCGGCAATGACCATCGAAGCCTTCGGGTTGCCGTGGATAACATCGCGAACAATATCGGCGGCGGGATCCTCCTCGCTTTCCACGGTGAAGATCACTTCGAAATCCTGATAGTCCATATCCAGGTACGCCTGGACGACTCGGTCCAGGCCGTTCATTCGTCCCTTACAGGGAATAATGATCGAACACCTGGGGTGATAGGATGGGTCAAAGGATGGTTTTCGAATTCGTTCATACCAGAAACGATGGTAAACTACGGAAAACATTCCGAGGAGGAAGATTCCAAGCCCGAGCAGGCAGCAAACAACAAAGAAAACCTGGGAGTGAATTGTTGTCCCCCAAAGGGCTACGCTTGACACACTGGCCTCCTGAACCGGCAGAGCCGAATTAGTAGCAATCCGCGGAGATACGGGTTTATATCCGGTCGAATTGTCATGCAAATGCTGAAAACACACGAATGCGCCATCGGGCAGAACGTGCGGTTTTTAAAAATACACTCTGCTTCCCGAGCGGCAACCACAATCATCGACTATGACTTTTTCCTTGGCATTGAGGTCTTGCCCGTTCGTACCTGGTTACGGCCTCCCTGTTTCGCCCGATAGAGAGCTTTGTCCGCAGCATGAATGACATCGATAATCGATTGAGCCTTATCGGTCCGGTGAGATACGCCGCAGGATATCGTAACCGCGATTTTCTTTTTCCGGGTCACTGTCTTCATTTTCTCGATACTCACTCTAACGTTTTCCATCAGCGGAGCAATCTCCTTTGAGGTCTTTCCAGCAAAGAAAACTGCCATCTCCTCCCCTCCGTATCGGCACACCACCCCATCGGGAACGACCTCGCGGCAAATCGCCTGTGCCGTGTTCACCAGAACGGCATCGCCGGCCTGATGCCCATACGTGTCATTCACTTTCTTGAAATGATCGATATCGACCATAGCAACGGCAAAGGGCGGAATCGAATTGATATTGGATTGCTCGCTGATGATCTTGCTGCAGAAATTCCGATTATATATATGAAGAAGGGGATCGTAGGATATGCGGTGTTCCATTCGTGAGAACCAGTGGAAGACAGTACCGATTATCAGGAAAAGGGGTGCGGTTGCCATCAGGGTGGTGCGAGCTGCGAATGGATACGAATGAACCGGGGGAAGAAGCCAGGCCAGAGCCAGAAAGAGGCTTGTGCCCGTGAGAATTCCCCCGAGGTGGAATTCGTCACGAAGACGCCAGAGCGACAAAAGAATCACACCCGCGAACCAGACCACTGCCAGATAGTACCAGGGCTTGAATGGCCCACTGGTATTGATAGCCGAGATCCAGCCGATCGTTTGGGGGACAAATCTGCTCAGGATCAGCCAGGAAGCCTCGGCACCTGCTATGGCAAAGGTGATCCGCTTGGTGGTTCTGTATTTCGCATACGAAGGAAGCAGAAATGTTGCGATTACGCTGGCAAACGCAAGCAGTAGAAGAGATTTCGCGTAGTATGGTGCCGGTGGAAGAGAAAGCTTCAGGGGAAAGGCAACAAAAAAGAAATAACTCAAGCAAATGACGCCGATCAGGTATCCGGACAGATAAACCTTGAGATTATGAACCCGAGGGTAGGAAAAGTGACCGACAAAGAATGAAAGAAGGGACAAAGACAGGCCGACCCAGGGAATGATTCCTCGATAGACTGGAGCATGCTCCGAGAAGGGCACGGCGTAGGTAAGGAATAGTGCTCCCGCGGCGGCCGCCAGAGCAAAAACAAAGACAAATACTCCCCAACGTGAGCGTTTCAACGGCATGAACGATACAAATCCTTGCGTTTCGCTCGATCCGATGCGCCACCTGAGACAGGCGGCCATGCAGAAATTTTGGAAAAAAACGAACCGAAATCGGCCGGGTATGCAGTACCAATGAAGATACATCATGAACTCGGAACTGCCTGCCGTCGATGTGGGGAGATTCAAGTGGAAGCAAGCCTTACTTACGTAGCAGCAAATCAGGGAGGTGATGACCCCGAAACGCTCAAACTGATCAATCGGCCGGGTGGCATGAGCCTTGTAAATACTGAAGGTGTTCGCTTGAAAGCGGTAGTCTCCGATACGGAGACTACGGGGGGATTCGTCCTTTTGCACCCTGGCGAATCCCTTTTTTGGGGGGAATTCGGCCAGATATAAAAAACCGCCGGCAAAGCTCTCCTGCCTGGCCAGTGGACAGGTTCACTCAATGCCGGCGGACATGATAGCCACCTATATACAAATCTCAGGTTATCAGTGCCCCTTCAAGTGCTCCTGAAAAGCCTCACACTTAAAGTACGGTATTGCCCCCAAAAAAGAAATGACATCAGTGTCATACCGCTGGGCTGAGGCCGGCATACATGTTTGATACGTCAGGGATTGCCTGATACGGCACTCACCTTAAAGCCTATACGCACGCATGATTATATTGTAAGTCCCCTGTTATCAGCGGGTTGCGCGAATAGGTCGGATGCTCACTGCCGCGTGAAAAGTCGTACGCCCGAAGTGAATGGAACGATCCGGCGGGATTGAAACCAGTATTTCACTCGGAGTCGTTACCGAGCAGATCTTTCAGGCAGGAATGGAAATATTCGGTATCACCCTCCACGGTACCTTCGCAGAGCAGATAATACATGCCGTAAAATGCGGAGAGGGTCGCTCGGATACCACTAACGGCGTGAAGGTCGCAGATACGGTGAAGCTGGCGGATGGATACGCAGGCCTGTTCCGCCCATTCTTCGGGGGATTTGATCACTGATTTTTCGAGCAGCCGGTAGGTAGGAAGGTATTTTGACTGTTTTCGCCCCAGAACATGGGACAGAGCGCATGTCTTGCAGACGGTATCGTGAAGCCGGTCGAGAAGGTCCGGGCTTTTATCCAGGACATGCATCGCTCCCTTTTGAATGGCTTCTGAGGCAAGCTGCATGGATTGAAGCCCGGAGAGTACGACGATGAAGGGGAAATTGAGGAAACGTGAGATGATATCTATGCCATTTCGGCTGCTGCCAAGGTCAATATCTACGATCCAGCAGTGCCAGTTGTCGGAATTGGAAGTAATCTGTTCGCAGGCGCTTTCATAACTCTCTGCGGATGTGATTTCGAATGCCGGACAGGAAAAAACTGATCGAAGGGACCGTACCACCGGAGGATCGTCGTCAACAACGAGAAGTCCGACCGGGAACCGGGAAATGCCTTGTAAAATCAGATCGTCCTTCATAGATATCTTTCATTAAAACACAAAAAATATACGTTCATTACGCTTATTTCGGCGAATTACTCCTTTAAATATTAGCGCGTGATTAGATGCAAAAGTTTTCTTTGGCCGAAAAAGACATCTCAAGTTTCAGTACGAGATTACTTATCGATTACGCTCGTGAAAAGGGCGTCACCGACGATGCTATCTTTTCGGGTATCCAAGAGCACCAAGAGGAGCTCAGTAACCGGTGGGAATGGACCTCGTCGGTTATCGGGAACCACTTGGCCTGCAATGTGCGGAATAGCCTCGGAGGTGAAGACGACCTGATATTCCGAATGGGCATTGAAATCGCCGAGAGAAACACCTCGGATTTTCAGCTTCTGGCGGTAAAGGTTGCTCCTTTGTCATGGATAGCGCGTCGTGTCAGTCACCACATGAACCACATATGCAAATCGGTTAAAGCCGAGTTCGAGTTATTCAGTAACGGTTGCACGATATCCTTTCGACCCAGAGAGGGCGCTTTTTATTCTACAGAAATATGTGATTTCAACAGGGGCGCCTCCTATGCCGTCATTTCCCGTAAAGGATATCGGAACTTGAGGTTTGCCGAGGTGCAATGCGCTGCTCGGTCGAAGGCGCAAGCCTGTGTCTATAAGTTTGAGTGGGATCCATCGCCGGGTATTCTCGGAAGGCTGCAGGGGATTCCCCGGACACCGGTTACGACGTTCAAAAACGCAATCCACTACGGCAGCCTCATTGTCAAAGGGTCCCCAGAAGGCAAAAAAAGCCCACTGGCTGTTACTTGTGCACGACTGTTCAAAAAACTTGGCCTTGCATTCAGAAATCAGACCGAGGTCTTGGCCCATCAGAATCAAGCCCGGGCCGATCTCGACGCGCTCTGTCAAAAGGCAAGTGACCTCAAAAACTTCTATGCTCGAATTATGTCGAATATGAGCGAAGGGGTTGTGTGGCTTGATGGTCAGGGGAATATTGAATTTGCGAATTCCGCTTTTTTTCAAATGGCGCTGTCCCGTCGTGTCAGGGGCAGGAATGTTCATGAAATCTTCCCGGAGTGGAAGGCCGTTCTGAGTGAACTTCTCGCAGCGTGCCGGAGGATCGATCCGTATAAGGTTACGGTCACGAGATACGGTAAGAAGTATTGCATACTTGGAAGATATGTGCGTTCCCGGACTATGCGATCGGGGTATGTTCTAACCGTTTCAGATATTACAGAGAGAGAAACTGTCAAGCACACGCTGTCTCTTGCCGAGACACGTTTTCGATTCCTGTATGAGGACTCCAATGTCTTGATTTTTGGAGTAGGCAAAGATGGGAAGTTCTTGTATGCGAACCCTGCCACTACCCGATTGCTGAAAAGAAGTGAAGAGTGTCTTCGGGAAACTGATTTTCGGAACCTCATAGACGTAAATGGTACGGACCAGGAATTGGTTTCTGTTATCGACGCACAAAAAACACGGCTCAATGACTGGATTGCCAGTGATGCCGAAAGAGGGCGTCAGCGGGAGATTTCAATGGTTACAACAGAAAGAGAAATTGTAACGACCTCCATCGTG